>PLTX01000031.1 GCA_003164675.1 Verrucomicrobiota bacterium
CGTTGCTGTCGATTGTGCAGATGCCGCCGGGGGTGCCGGTGGGGAGCGTGGGGATCGGGGCGGGGCGGAATGCGGGGTTGTTGGCGGTGGAGATTTTGGGGGTGGGGGATGAGCGGCTGCGGGGGAAGTATGCGGAGTTCAAGGCGCGGCTGGGGGAGGAGTCGCGGGGGAAGGATGGGAGGTTGGGGGGATGATTTTTTGTGTGGCGGGGGAGGCAGGGGTTTGCACGGTTGCGGGGGAAAATGTTTTTTGAACGAAACGAAACGGGGCGGTGTCTCATCATATGAGAGTAGAAATAGAAATACGTGGGTGCCCGTGAACATCCACAATGGTGGCTGCGCTTCTCCTAGCCTCACCTGGCCTCACCCAGGACACCACCGTTAGTTTGCGGGCACCCGCCAGTTTTTAGAGGTGGCCGCGCGCTTTGTAGAATTGGTAATCCTCGACTACGTCCGTAACATAATCCCGCACCGACGGATACGTGATCGCATCGACGAACTCATCTGGGGTTGTCTGCTGGGCGTGCGGGAGCCAGCGTAAGACATTGGCGTAACCTGCGTTGTATTCCGCCAAAGCGAACGGGATGCGGTCGTCGTCACCCTTGTCCGGCCACCGATTCAGCGCACGCGCCAGATACCAGGTCCCGGCCTCAATATTTGCGCGCGGGTCCCACAGCAAGCTTCGCCCGTAATCGCGCCGCTTGACCGCCCGCGCCCACTGTTGACCGGCGCCATCCGTTACCTGCATGAGCCCGATTTCCCCGTGGCTGCCAAAAACAAAGGGATCGAATTTGCTTTCTCGTCGGATCACCGCTTTCACCAGGCACTTGTCCACACCGTACTGGGGAGCGATTTCTTCGATCAGACGGTTGAATCGTTGCTCGCGGTATGCCCATCGCCAATAGACAAACGCTGCCGACCCGACCGCCCCCAGCACCAGTATCAGGGCCAGCCAGTTCCCAACCCGCTCCAGTTTCTTCGCTCTCCGGCGTGACACGTGTGGAGTATAACGCAAGCTTGGCAATGGAGTAATGGAGTTTTCGACGAGAATGCCTGGCCCAACGGCGGGTCAGGTCAACTCTTCGATGGCGGCGGGCAACTCTCGGAGGGATTGGATCGACCGAATCGAGAACGATCTCGAATGGGTCTCTTGCTTCCAGTTGAACCAGATCGCGTGAATGCCGACACGTAGCGGCCCAAGAACGTCTTGCTCCAATGAGTCACCAATCATGACCAACTCATTCTTCTGTGCGCCGAGTCCGGCGAGTACCGCATCCCAAAACTCCGGCTCGCTCTTCTTGTAGCCCAACTCCGTGAAGCAGAAGATCTCATCGATAAACGCATTCAGCCCGACCCGCTCCAGCGCGCGCACAACATCGGGTTTCTTCGATACAATCGCGTTCGTCGCGATGGCAATGCGACAGCTCTTCGCCAATTGTGTAAGAACCTCGCGGGCGCCATCGATGGTGCGAACCTCCGGCCAGTTCGCCATGGGAACATCCAAAGGTCCGGCTTCGGACATCAACGTGTCACCCCAATCAAATATCACGAACCGCAGCTTCACGTTCACAGTAATTTAGGATCCAGCCGACGAATGTGTGTCCCAGACCCGTCTGGTCCGCCATGTCACGACGACAGCAAACCACAAGTACGTACCCAGACCAATCGAAGGGTGAGGTCTCTGTCCAAGTCGGTGGTACCTATCCCTCACATGATCACAAACGCCTGACAGTTCCCAGTCTCGTGTAGTATGCTATTGTCATGGGCAACTGCGTCGCCAGAATTGTGGTCGATCTCGCATTGGACCGCGAGTTTGATTATCGCATCCCGCCGCAATTGGCGGGCGCGGTGCAGATCGGCTCGCGGGTGGCGGTGCCATTTGGCAAATCAACGGCACAGGGATATGTCGTTGGTCTGGCTGACAACTCTGCGTATCCGCATTTGAAAGAGATCGCGGAGGTCATCGGCAAGAAACCGCTGCTCGGCGACAAAATTCTCGAACTCACCCGCTGGATGGGCAAGTACTATTTCTGTCCTGTCGAGCTGTGCGTGAAATGCGCGCTGCCGGAAGTCGTGCGCAAGGCGAAAATCAGTTGGAAGGAACGCCAGTACGTCAAGCCGGGCAGGATTTCATCGGAAGATCTCGCCAAACTCAGGAAACGCGCGCCGAAACAGGCCCGGGCGCTCGACATTCTGCAGAAATCCGAAGGCATGTTCGTGTTCAAGCTGCTGAAGCTCGCGGACACGGATGCTGCCGCAGTCAAGAGACTCGCCGAGAAGGGGTTCGTCCAACTCAGCGAGCAGGTGGATGAACGCGACCCGTTCGGCGGCGAGGTGTTCCTTCCCACAACGCCGTTGTCTCTCACGCCCGATCAGCAGAAAGCGTTGGAACTTTGCACGGCAGCGATTGATCAGCCTTCCTCCTCATCGCCCATTTTGATTCACGGCGTCACCGGCAGCGGCAAGACCGAGGTTTATCTCCAAGCCATCGAGCACGCGCTGCATCAGGGCAAGGACTCGATTGTGCTTGTGCCCGAGATTTCACTCACGCCGCAGACCGTCGAGCGGTTCCGCGCGCGGTTTCAGAATCAGCAGATCACCGTGTTGCACAGCAATCTCGGTGCGGGCGAGCGGCATGATCAGTGGCACAAAATTCGCGATGGCCAATCGCACATCGTCATCGGCGCGCGCTCGGCGGTGTTCGCTCCCGTGCAGGCGCTGGGGCTGATCGTCATCGACGAGGAACACGAGACCAGCTACAAGCAGGACGAAGCGCCGCGCTACAACGCCCGCGACATCGCGGTCATGCGCGCCAAAATCGAGCGCGCGGCAGTCGTGCTCGGTTCGGCCACGCCATCGCTGGAATCCTTCTACAACGCCCGCCGTGGACGCTACACTTTGGCCACTCTGCCGTCACGCGTCGACAACAAGAAGATGCCGGTCATGCGCATTGTCGATATGCGTCAGGAGGTAATCCGACAAAAGGGACGCTACGTTCTCTCGTGCAAGCTGCGCGATGCCATCCGGGCGCGTCTCGACAAACACGAACAGGTAATTCTTTTCCTCAATCGCCGCGGGTACGCCACGCATATGTTCTGTCCGAAGTGCGGGCATATTGCCAAGTGCCCGAACTGTAGCGTGTCTCTTACCTATCATCGCAAAGCCGGGCAGCTTCTCTGTCACCTCTGCGGGTACGTTGGCGGCGTGCCGAAAAACTGTCCCGAATGCCACGATCCTGCCATTCGGTACGCAGGCATGGGAACGGAAAAGGTCGAGTCGGCCATTCAAAACGCGTTTCCGAAGGCCCGTGTGCAGCGGATGGATTCGGACATGATGACGCGCAAAACCCTGTACCGCGAAATCCTCGGCGCGTTCCGCGTGGGCAAGATCGACATTCTGGTCGGCACGCAAATGATTGCGAAGGGGCTGCACTTTCCGAACGTGACGCTCGTGGGTATCATCTACGCGGACATGGCATTGCATCTACCAGATTTCCGGGCCGGGGAGCGAACGTTTCAACTACTTGTTCAGGTCGCGGGCCGCGCCGGCCGCGGCGACGTCGAGGGTGAAGTCATCGTGCAAAGCTTTACGCCGTTTCACTCCGCGGTCCAATACGCCCGCCAGCATGATTTTGTCGGCTTTTACGAACAGGAAATCGAGTTTCGCGAGCAGTTGCGATATCCTCCCGTGTCGCGCCTCATCTGCATCACGGCGCGCAGCCGCAGTGAAGCGAAGGCGAGCTTTTATGCTCAGGCGTTGACGCGCGAACTGGAGAAGCGTGTCCCCGACACGCTGGGCATCGTCGCCGGCCCGACGCCCGCGCCGCTGGCGAAAGTGCAGAATCAGTACCGTTTCCAAATTATGCTGCGCACGCAACACATCATGCAGGTCGTCGAATCTCTCAATCAGGTGCTCGCAAACCTTAAGCCCCCGGAGGATGTCAGCGTCGCCGTGGACGTCGACCCCCTGTCACTACTATGAGCCATCGTACCAAAATGTGTATCGCGGTGTTCGGCGTGGCGGTGGTGCTGCGGCTCATCTGTCTGGCGTATTGGATGCCGAAGCTAAACCCCGATGTCGACATGGACTCGTACCGTTCTCTGGCGCGCAACGTGGTGGCGGGAAAAGGCTTTGTCGCTGCTGGCCCGGATAGCCGGGAAATGCCCGATGTGGGACGCCCGCCTTTATATCCGCTGTTCCTCGCGAGCTTGATCAAATTGGGCGGAGACCGCTTGGGCGTTTTCCTGACCGTGCAATGCGTGTTGTGGGGAGTGATTTCCTGGCTGACGATATTGCTCGCGGCGCGGTGGTTGTCTTGGAACCGTGCCATGGTCGCCGGATTGCTGGTCGCTCTTGACCCCAACGCGGTCATGCGCGGACTGGATTTGCGCACGGAAACGCTGTTCACGCTTATGTTGCTGGGCGGCACGTGCATACTGGCATGGCGCAACGAGCGGCCATGGGACTGGTTTTGGACAGGTCTGCTGTGGTCGTTGACAAGTCTGTGCCGGCCCATCGCCATGTGGTTATGGGTCATCGCGCTGATCCTGACAATTGTTTGGCATCGGCGAGCGGCGTGCTTCGCAATGTTTCTCGTCGGGTTTCTGCCACTCATCGGGATTTGGGTGGCACGAAATGCTGCGCTGACCGGAAAATGTTTCTTCTCGAGCAATTCGGCGGATTATTTTTTGCTCTCATGGGCCGCGGGCGTCGACGCCGACCGGAGAGGAATCGATGTCGTTACTGTGCAAAACGAATTCAGACATGGAGTTGGCACCGCCGAATTCTTCGATGATCGCGAATCGTTCGCGCGTCGACTGGAGAACTCTTCCCGCATGTCCCGCCAGATTGTGTTGTCCGCCCCGCTGATCGCGCTGAAGGAAGCGGTGCTGGGATGCGGGAAACTCCTGCTCGGGCCCGGACAACGGACGTTGGAACCCTCGTTGCTCAAGCCGGAGCCGCCATCGCACTGGTGGCCACCATTGTACAGTCTCGCGCTGCTCGTGGTGATTGTATTGAGCATGATCGGGATGTGCAAGCTGGGGCAGTCGGCACTGCTGCCAGGAATCTTATTGTTGTACTTCGTCGCGCTGGCAGCAAGCCCGGTGACCTACAGCCGGTATCGTGTGCCTATCACACCCTTGCTGGCGGTGCTGGCCGTGGCGGGCGCGTGTGGATCGGAAAAGAAGACGTGAGTGCGGGACTTTTCATTACCGGAACCGACACTGATGTCGGCAAAACGCATGTCACCGTAGCGTTGCTGGCCGAGTTGCGTCGTCGCGGCGTCCGCGCGGCAGCGTTCAAGCCGATCACGTGCGGCGCTGGTGGAAGACACGACGCCGAAATTTACGCGGCCATCATGAAGCACGAGCAACCCATCGACGTGATCAACCCCATCTATCTCCGCCGCCCGCTCGCGCCGAGCATCGCGGCGCGGCTTGAACACAAACGCATCGACCTCCGCCGTATTCGTGAATGTTACCGGCAATTGGCTTCCACGTACTCCATTGTGCTCGTGGAAGGAGCAGGTGGATTGTTGGTGCCGATACGTGACACGTATTTCGTGGCAGACCTGGCCGGGTCATTGAAGCTGCCCCTGCTCGTGGTCGCGCGTCTCGGTTTGGGAACGATCAATCACAGTCTGTTGACCGTTAACGAGGCGCGAGCCAACGGCTTGACGGTGCGCGGGATAATCCTGAACGATACGGTCGGCGGAAAACGCGACCAGGCGGCAGGAACCAACATCAAGACCGTGCCCGAACTGTGCAACACGCCATTGCTGGGTGTCATGCCGCATGGAACGAGAGGTCGTGAGACTGCCGCGCGCCAGATCTGCGACCGACTTTTCGGCAGGGCGTGATCGGGTGCTTGAGCTTATGGTCCGGGCGGCAAGAACCGCTTCAAGAATTCCACTGGATCGTAGGATCGTCCGTCCGTGTCCCTCACTTCAAAATGCAGGTGGGGGGCGATGGCCATCCAGTTGCGCGCGTCGGCGCTACGGCTCGTTTGCCCCATTCGACCGACCTTGGCGCCTTGCAGAATCCGTGATGACACGGTAACAGAGGGCGCTTCGGAGAGGTGGGCGTAGAGCGTGAAGAACTTCGCGCCGCCCAGTGGCCAGGCATGTTCGATGACGACGTGTTTTCCGAAGTCGGAGACGTTTTCATCCGCGACAACTTCCGCGACGGTGCCGTCGAAGACGCAGAAAACATCGTCGAGCGGGACGAACGTGGGTTCGTCGCTCTCGAAATCCGTATTCGTTGCGCAATTGGTAAAGATAACGCGCGTGGTTCGGCCCGTCGCGGTGACCTTGACGGGTGCGATGTCGCAACCGCGATGGAATCGCTTGCCGCAGTCCCGCGTCCAACCGGGTTTGCCGTAATCCGAATTGACGCGTATGCGGGCAAAGAATTTCTCGGGCGCGTCGAAAAGAGAATGGTTCGCAGTCGGCCAGGCGATGCGCAGGCGTTCGTCATCCGGCAGGGTGAGAAACTGGTTGGTCATGGCCGCTGTTGGAGGATGGCGAGGTTATGTTGCGCCTCGGCCAGGCGCGGGTTCAACGCCAGCGCCCGCTTCAGATGCTCGCGCGCGTCCGCGGTCTTTCCCTCCAGCAGACAGACCGCGCCGAGCCGGGCCTGCGCCTCGGCGAATTCGGGTTTCAAGTTGATGCACATCCGCAATTGCGCATCGGCAGTATGCCAATCCTTTTCGCCAATGGCGCAACCGGCGAGACTGTAGTAGCCGATGGCCGATCGCGGATTCTTCTTGACGCAATCGGTCCACAAAGTTTTCGGATCTTTCCAATCGGGAATGCGCGCGAGCGTTAGCCCGACCAGGCAGATTGCCGAGAGCGAGCCGACAGTCGCCAATGCGGCTCGGTTCTTGTGTAATAGCAACGCCACCAGCACGAAGACTCCGAGGGCCGCCACGTACAGGTACCGATCCGCGCGCAAAGTTGGATGCGGCACGAGTTGCAGCACGGGCGCCAGACAGATGAGAAACCAGGCCAGCGCGAATGCCGACCAACGGCGGAGAGGGCGCTCCCACAACAGCAGCGCAGCCCACACAATGAATAACAGCAGGGCCATGAGTACACCTGTGTTGGCGAGGCTGTTCGCGGTCGTGACGGTGTAATGATTGCTCAATTGTGTCGGCCAGAACAACGTCTTCAGATAAAGCCCGACAACCTTGATCATTGTCAGAATTCCCTCGCTCACGCTACGAAATGGCCGGACGAGTTGACCTGACTGCGCGTGACCGAGCGCGCGCAGGATCGCCGCGAACGCCGTCGGCACGAAAAACAGCCACGTTCGGCGGAGCGCCTCCGTGAATCGCGTGCGGCGCAGGCAGAGTTCGTAGGCGATCAACAGGCCGGGCATCACGATCACCAGCGCATGGGTCAACGCTGCGAGCAGGAACAATCCCAGCGCCGCCAACCGCCATCGTGTGCCGCGTTTTGAGTCAACTGCTTTGAGGTAGGCCAGCCAGGCGAGCAAAAAGAAGAATGTCCCGAGGACGCATTTGCGCTCGGCGATCCACGCGACGGTTTCGACCTGCACGGGGTGCCAGCCGAACCACGCTCCGGCCAACAACGCCACACCGAGCGTTTCCGTCCACCGCCATACGAGCAACACGGCGAGGAACACGTTGGCGCCATGCAACAGGGTTTGGGTCACGTGATAACCGAAGAACTGGCCCCGCCACACCGCATGATCGATGGCGAGGCTGATATAGGTGAGGGGATAGTAGTCCGTCGAGAACGGAGCGGTGAAAATCTGTTTCAATCCCGCCGCCGGGGACATGACCACGAGCGGGTTGTGCAACACATTCTCGTCATCGTCCCAACCCAGCATCTGGTCCTGCCACGTCGGCGCGAACAGCGCGACGGTGAGCAACCCCAGCACCGCCGCGGCGACGATGACGCGTCGGGGAATACGCCCGGGCTCGCTGGCTGCTCCATCGTCTGGCAATGTTGCTGACTTCACGGTCAGCGAGTGTAGCAACCGCCGGGAACAATGGGCAATGGAAACCCGCCGCCCCCGCTTTGGTGGTGCAAGCCGAGTCCGACGAGGTGCGCCAAATATGCGCCCGCTGTCACTCACCCGCGACAGCAGATGGCAAGCTGGGATCAAGAGGTTCATGCATCGCAACGTTTATCCGCTCAGGGACGCAGCCGCTGCTATTGGCGGGTTGGACGGAGAACTAATCTACAATTGTTATAATGATTAGGCGTAACCCCGATTACACCCAGATTCTCGTTCAAACCTTCACGGTTTCTAACTCGAATTTGCGTTCGTCTAGAACTGTTTTCTCCAAGAGGACGTGCTGCAAGCGAGACTCTGTCAATGCACGGCGCACGGAGTTCTCTGTTACATCCGAGCACCTCCAACCCAATATGACTTTAGTAATCAGTTGCGGCTGGATCTTCAGAAAATAGTGTGTGGCATCATCGTGTCTGTCCACATGGCATTTCTGCAATGGGAAAAATTGTCGCCACTCTTGTTCATACTGCCAGTGCGAGCTCTTCGTCGTCACTAGTTCCTTGGTGTATTGCTTGTATTCCTCGCTGTCCGGCAGCCAAGCTAGATCAAGCTTCACTCTTTCGGAGTCGTAGGCCACCTTCCAGAGTCTTTCGGTGACACTTAGCGGCGGGTGGTCTGTTGTCAAGCCGACGACTAGTCCTGTGTGGCCATCGGAATAGTGAGACCACATCAAAATGTCCTTATCTTTTTCTGACAAACACAGCAAGCCGATGTCCTTGCTCAGATTGACCAAGTGGATTGTCCGCAGCACCTTAACAACAATCGGAAGCCCTCCCTTCAGGAATTCCTGGGCCTGACTTGTTTTCTGCTCCCGCATGTAGTGATCGAATTCCGTTTTGCTTCCGCTAAACGTTCCTGCGGCCATGTGCACAGGATAGGCATGACTCAGAAAGGCCGGATCTGTTAGCATTCGCTCGATGTGCTGAAGAGGGATGGTCCCAACGATCTGTGGGGTAAATTCGAAAGGATCGTTGAATTCAATTGGTGGCGTGACCTTGATCCGTAGCGACTCCAAGATGTCGACGCCCCGTGGACTACAGTACTTGTAGAGAATCATGGCTGCAGCCGGCATTATAGCGCGGAGACGATGTTGAGTTCGACGTAGTCGTCGTTGACAGCGGTGCAGGGGCAGAGTTCGATGCGGTAACGGATTTCGTCGCGGAGGGAATCGAGGGCGTTGGTAGCGCTGAGGCCCGTCGCGCGGCACTGCAGGCTTTCGCATTCGGCGACGAAGCCGTCGCTGCCGGACTCCACTGTGACATCGAATCGCACGCCGACAGAAATTTACGCCTCGGAGTCGACGCGGTCAACGATGCCGATGATGATCGAGCGGAGCGGGGCCTTGTCGTTCTTGACCACCTGGCGGGCGGAATTTCCCTCATCGATGACCAGCACGCGTTCGCCAACACCCGCGCTCACGCCGCCGTCGATGGCGATGAGATAGCCGCCGGGTTTGCCGGCGAAATCCTCCTTCTCGACGATGAGCAGCTTCTTGCCGTCGTAGAACGGATGATTGATCGTCGAGACGATATTCCCTCTGACGGTTCCAAGGATCATGATTCGTGATACAGTTCGTCGACGATCCCGATAATGGTGTGATCGACGGGCACAAACCACGGTTCCAACGCGAGCGCGGCTTCGCGTCCGCCTTCAAAGTAGATGAGTTCGCCGGGGCCCGCCATCCGCGTCGAATCGCACGCGACCAGTGGCTCGCCTTTGACATTGCCCTGCTTGTCGAGCGGCTGAACCCAGAGCATCGGGACGCCTTCGAGACCCTTGTACACGACGCAAGGCGTGAGCGTGCCGATGACCTTGCCGAGGAGCATTACGACGCCTCCTCGCCTTCGAGTTCGTGCACCTTCGCGTCGTTGTAGCGCGTGGTCTGGTCGAGTTGCTGGGAAATGACCTCGTGGGGCCGCGCGATGATGCGGTGATGCGTGAACGCCTGGCGACCGCGCAGAAAGTCGTTGGCGATGGTCATCGCGGCCTGGACCTCGTGCAACTCGCCCGCATAGACACTGATGGCTTTACCCGACATTTCGTATTCTGCGAGCCGCAATTCCACCAACTGCACTTCGGTGCCTTTCACCGCGACTTCGGCGGCGCGAACGTTGGCGGCGATGGTATCGGTTTCCAAAATCGCGACCGTCTGTTGTTCGGTACCGGTGCGCCGACCAAGCACGGCGTCGTGCACTTTCGGGTGAACATCGGGCAGGAACGCGTGGTCGAGCACGCTGCCCGCGCCGATGGTGAGCGCTTCGGTGAGCGATTCGCTGACGCTGCCCGTGGTGCCGCCGAAAATGGTCAGGTAGCGGCCGCCGCTGACCGTGCCGCCTTTGATCATCGCAATCGGGGCCTTCTTCAGGATCGCGTCGGTGGTGTAGATACCATCCGCGATGCTGCGGAATTCGACGACCGCGATGGCGGGGTATTTCTTCACACAATCCTGAACGCCCCGACCAGCGTGCAGCGCCGCCAGCGCGAGAAACTTCTTGGCGTGGTCATGCCTTCGCCCGTCGGACTGGCAATCGTGAACGACGTCGGGCCTTCGCCCTTGAAACCGAGCCCCGCCAGCGCCGGCCCGTTTTTCACGAAAATGCTGGCGTTGCATTCGCACGCCATGCGGCTGAGGTTCGAGAGATTGTCCGAGTGCATGGTGAACGTGTGTCGGCGCGGATGCTCCAACTGCAGCGCGAAGTCGATGCCTTCGTCCGCGTCGCGCACGCGCGTGACCGGGAAGATCGGCATCATCTGCTCGGTCCACAGCAATGGGTGGTCGTGGTCCACTTCGCAGATGCCAAGGCGGATGCTGTCGTCGCAACGGATTCCCGCTTTCTGCAGAATGACGCTGGCATTCTTGCCGATGAGCGAACGTTCGATGTGAGCTTCCTGGCGCGGGCCTTCGGTTTTCGTAAATATGACCTTCTCGACGGCGGGCAACTGCTCTTTGGTGATCAGGTACGCGCCGTTGTAGGTCATCGCCTTGATGAGTTTGTCGGCGACGCTCGAAACGACCAGGCACTCCTTTTCGTCGGCGCAGATGATATTGTTGTCGAACGACGCGCCGAAGACGACGTCGCGCGCCGCGCGGTCGATGTCAGCCGATTCATCCACGATAGCGGGTGGATTGCCCGGCCCGGCGCAGATCGCCCGCTTGCCGCTGGCCATGGCGACTTTCACGACGGCACCACCACCGGTAACGACGACGAGACGCGCGCCGGGATGCTTCATCAATGCCTGCGCGCTTTCGACCGTCGGGTTCGCGACACACGTGATGAGATTGCGTGGTCCACCAGCCGCGACGATGGCTTTGTTGATCAGCGCGACGTTGTGACAGGAGACGCGTTTGGCGTTCGGGTGAACGTTGAACACGACCGCGTTGCCCGCCGCGAGCATCGCAATCGTGTTGTTGATGATTGTCGAGGTCGGGTTGGTTGTCGGAGTGATGGCGGCGACGACACCGAACGGCGCGGCTTCGGTCAACATGAGGCCGTCGTCGCCCGTGACGGCATTCGAGAGCAGATCCTCCGTGCCCGGTGTCTTTTCTGTGACGAGTTGGTTCTTGAGAATCTTGTCCTCGTAACGACCGAGCCCGGTTTCCTCGTAGGCCATGCGCGCCAGCGCATTGCCGTGCTCGCGCATTGACTGGCGGATGGACGCGATGATGTCGTTGCGCTTCTTCAATCCCAACTGGTCGAACTGGCAGAAGGCGACACTCGCGGCCTTCACCGCCTCGTCGATGGTGTCGAAGATGCCGATGTCGCGCAACGGAGCGGGGGAGGAGCCCGACGATGATGCCGGGGCGGACGCGCCGCCGCGTCCCGTCAGGTCCGTGACGATGCGCTGCGCAATTAGCTCGATTTCCTGGTCGCTGAGGGCCATGGCGTCAATCCTTTCGATACTTCTCGGTGCCGCCGATTTCCCATGTATCCACGATCGCCATGATGACGGCGTCGCAGGGGCGATCCTTGGTGGCGAGGGTCTGGCGGGCCGAACTGCCGGTGGCGACGAGCACCAGCTCGCCCGGGCCGACGCCCACAGCGTCGACCGCCACGACCTGGCCGCCGGTTTCCTTGCCCTCGGTGTCCACGTGCTTGACGAGCATGAACTTCAGGCCGTCCATGCTGGACTCCTTGCGCGTGGCGACGACGGTGCCGACAACTTTGCCAAGATTCATAAACAGAACCTCCCGTCAGGGACGGAGCATGAGCCCCGCCCCTGCGGTTAAATGTCCAATTTACTTCTTGGCAGCTTTGGCGCCGCGTCCCAGCGGGATGACGTCGTCAACGTTTTGGTGCGGACGCGCGATGACGTGGACCGCCACGACTTCGCCCACGCGGCTGGCGGCGGTGCGGCCGGCATCGGTCGCAGCCTTGACCGCAGCCACATCGCCACGAACGACGGCGGTGACGTAACCGCCACCCGTCTTCTCGTAGCTGACAAGCTCGACTTTTGCCGCTTTGACCATTGCGTCGGCCCCTTCCACCATCGCGGCGAAGGAACGCGCTTCCAATAGACCTAATGCATCTGCCATGTCTGTGTCTCCTTACGTTATTGTGATCATTCTAAAATCGTTGTCTAACTACCGCCACTACCCTTCATCTCGCGGCCGGTAACGCTATTGATGGCCTGCTCGGCGGCCTTGGCAGCCACGTCGATGTCTTTCTCATCCCCGCCGAGGTACATGCGGCCAAAACTGCCGAACGCGCGGATTTCGAGGATGTTGATCTCCGCGGCCTTTTCCGCCTCGTTCGCGGCAAAGGCGGCGTAGGCGGCCGGCGCAAGTTCCATGGTGAACAGTGTGTGCCCGGGGAGGATCATGTTGCCGTGGCGCGTGCGATTGATGAGCATCGTGTGATAATCGTCGATGCGGCGGATAACGCTGCTGCTGAAAATCTGCGGTTTGTAACGCCCTTCTTCCTTCAGGTCGAGCGCCTGAAGAATGGCAGCGCCGGCCTGACGTACATCCGCCTGTGATTCGGAATGGATTTCGAGCATCCCATACAAACGCTCGATGATCTGCATGCCAGGCGTGACCTTGGTGGATTTCAGGGCCACGTCGGTGACGCGATTGATTTCCATCCCCGGCGAAATTTCGACGAAGAGCGAAGCCTGGCCGGCGATGGGCAGGAAGCCCTGCGATACCGTGGCAAAAAACGATGCCACCTGCGGTTGCAAACTATCGAGAAAAATGTACGAGCGTAAATCGGCCATGATGCATTCCTTTCTTCGTCAATATTTCGCGCCTTCGCCGGAAATCACTCCGCCGGCAGCTTCCTTCAGAATTTTTACACCGCCGGACGTGCCGATGCGCGTGGCACCCGCGGCGACCATTTTCAGCAAATCCGCCAGCGACCGTACACCACCCGACGCCTTCACGCCAAGTCCCTTGTCGCGAACGATGCGGCTCATCAGCGACACGTCCTCCACGGTCGCGCCTCCCGAACTGAAACCGGTGGAAGTCTTTACGAAGTCGGCGTGGGCTTTCACGGATAATTCGCACGCGCGCGCCTTCTCTTCATTGGTGAGGAGTGACGTTTCCAGGATTACCTTGGTTTTGGCGCTGCCGTCGCGGCAGGCCTCAACCACGCCCCGGATATCGCGCAGCACCAGTTCGTCGTCGCCGCTTTTTAGTGCGCCGACATTGATGACCATGTCGATTTCCTTCGCACCCTGGCGGATCGCGGCGCGCGCCTCCATGGCCTTCGTCTCGGGCGGCTGCGCCCCGAGCGGGAAACCGACGACACAGCAGACTTTCACACTCGTGCCGTCGAGCGCCTGGCGGGCAAACGAAACCCAGGTCGGGTTCACGCATACCGAGTAGAATTTGTTCTGGCGCGCCTCGCGGCAGAGTTGCTCGATATCGGCGCGGGTCGTGTCGGGCCGCAACACGGTGTGATCGATGAGTTGCGCAATCTGGGATGGGGAAAGGCGCGTTCTTGGCGTCGTGGCGGCGATGGGCGGATTGCCCTGCGCGGCGAGCAGTTCCTGGACGCGTTTGGCGATGCGTTCGAGGTCGGTTTGTGAGGCATTCACGCGCGGGTCTCCAATCGCGGCCAACAATGTCGCTTGGTGCGCTCCGACTCCGATGGGTCCGTCCTCGATTTCATTGATCAGTTGTACACGCTTTCGGTGCCGCTCTTCAACACATTCACCCGCCAGAAAAGTTTCCACGATTTGCTTCGCCGTCTCGAAATCGGTCTGGCCCGAGCCGAGAGTGAGCACGTTGGCATCATTGTGCTCCCGCGAATTCTTCGCGAGCGCAACACTGTAACACGCCGCGGCGCGCACGCCACGGACTTTGTTGGCGGCCATGGCCGAACCGATGCCGGCGCCATCCACCACGACGCCGCGGTCACAGGAGCCACTCGCCACCAGCCGCGCGACGGTGTAGGCAATACGCGGATAATCGACTGCGTCCTTGCTGTGCGTGCCGCAATCCTGCACGAAATAGCCGCGACTTTGCAAGTAACTGAGAAGCTGGTTCTTCAGATCGAGCCCGCCATGATCCGAACCGACAGCAATCTTAATGTTTTTACCCATCTGGCTGTCAACTTTTTTTTCATATTCGCCGGACAAAAGCAAGAGATGATTGATGGACATCAAACCGGGTGCGCCTTAAGAAGCTGAAAATCAGAGGCATGCGGAGATGATTGTGTCGGAGAGGATGAAAGAAGTATTACCAAAGCGACTGCATTTTCGTCATGGCAGAAGCATTGATCGTTTTCGCGTTTGTGATGTACTTCGACACGGTTGTGCGATACCTGTGCCTTCGCGCAGAAGCCCGCCGATTTTGCGCCCTGGGGCGTCAACGAAGGTATCGCGACGCCATGCGCCGCGTCCGCAAGCGCAGCAAAGCCCCCATCTTCGAGTAGCGCTTCTCCCGCATTGCACACAGTCGGTGGGAGGACTACAATCGGTGTGATCCCTAACCGGTGGAAACCGTGTTGGAATTGCGGTGTTTACGTATCTTGAACGAGAAAACCAGAGCAGGTCTCAAAAGAATACAGCACATGAAGACGACGAAACTATCAAACAAGAAGGCCACAGCTGTTTTTGCGGTTGTCTGCATTACCATCACCGGGACGTTCTGGAGCGCGAGCAACGCGTTCAGCAGCGATGCAGCACCCCCGGCAAATCTGTCACCCGCATTGCAGGAGGTCGTGAAGCTTGCCCAAGCCCATCTGGGTGACGGTGTCATTCTGGCGTACATCAAGAATTCAGGGGCGTCGTACACATTGAGTGCTGACGACATCCTGCAACTTAAAGAGCAGGGGGTCTCCCAAAATGTCATTACGGCGTTGCTCCAGAAAGGATCAGCCAGCGCTCCAGCGGCTCCCGCCAGCACAACTTCGGCGCCACCGTCGCCGCCATCCCAGTCCGAGGCGGCCGCGCCCAGCGCAACGACGACCGTAACTTCGACATCGGCTCCTCCGCCTTTGGCCGTGCCGCCGGATGTCGGGAGTTCAGCGCCGACAACCGCGTCCGTTGCGGCACCGGCTCCCGAACCTGCGGTGAGTTTTGATTATTTCCAACAGCAACTTTCACCCTACGGCTTGTGGATCAATGTGCCGGGATACGGCGAGTGCTGGCAGCCGTACGGACTTCCGTATGGCTGGCGTCCGTACTATGACAACGGATACTGGGTGTACACGGACGCGGGTTTATACTGGCAATCGGGTTATGCTTGGGGCGCAGTCCCGTTTCATTATGGCCGCTGGGCGTATGTGGGAGATTACGGCTGGATTTGGGCGCCAGCTTACGAATACGGGCCCGCATGGGTCATCTGGCGTCACAGCGGGGACTATGCGGGCTGGGCACCGCTGCCGTATGGCGCCGTGTTTGTGGACGGAGGCTGGGCGTGGCGCGGCCATCGATTTGCGGCGGAATACGACTTCGGTTTCGGCGAGTCGTTCTTCATATTCGTCGGCTACGGACACTTGTGGGAGCATGATTACCACCACTACACCCTGCGCGGCGAAGGGTTGCACCATGCGTTTCGGGCGAGCGCGATCAACCGGTTTCATCGTGACGACCATGGCCGATTCATCCATGAAGGGTTGGATCGCGGGCACTTGGAACATCTGACGGGCCGGCCGATTACCGTAACACGACATGAAGAAGTCCGGGATCGTGAGCGCGAGGCGCTACGGGTTGACCATGAGCGGGTCACGCATGGCGAACCTCGGGGCGAGCCGCGACGGGAAGGATCCACTGGCCGCGACCACGAACACGACCGCGACCATGACAGACAGGGGCCGTAGTTCCGCCGTCCCGGTGGGATGACCGGCAAGAGGATTAAGAGGTACGAGCGCGCTCTTGGTGACGGTCGCGGTCGCCGATAGGCAGGGCGATTGTTAGCGACGGCACATCCTTTTCGCGATACTCTGCCTGTGTACCGTTGAGACCAAGAAGACCAGAAGAATCAAGACATTATGTATCAACAACGAGTCGGTGCGCGGGCGGAATATCGTGAGCAGGAAAGCCAGCGAGTCAAAGACTCGGCCACACTCGCTCGCCGGTTCGGGCAATTGAAATCCCTGACGGTGGAGTTGACGTACTACGATCCCGACCGTGTCAGCAAGGGCAGTGAACTCAAATACCAGGTCAACCTCAACGGCGCCAAGTCGGTGTTCCGGTTCAATTGCCCGAATGCGGAGTGCGTCCGCGGGGATTTCGATTTGTCGAAGGAATTGGCCAAGGCGATCGCGGCGCGCCAGACCAGTGTGAGCGGCGAGAAGACCTGCAGAGGTTGGCGCAGCAAGACCACCATCCAAACCGTCCGCTGCCACAACGTGCTGCGGTACAAGCTCACGCTGAAGTATTGAGAGTTGCCGCTGACGGTGTGGGCGGTTAGCTCAGGCGATAGACGATGCGGGCTTTGCTGAGGTCGTAGGGCGTCATTTCCAATTTCACCCGGTCGCCCACGGACAGGCGGATGAAACGTTTGCGCATTTTGCCGGAAATATGCGCGAGAACCTCGTGCTTGTTAATCAACTCGACGCGGAACATCGTGCCGGGCAGGACCTTGGTCACCGTGCCTTCCACATCCACCAATTGATCCATGATCATTTCCTTTCGGTTTTATGCCTGTCATGGTTTCCACGCAAGACGTGATGAACTTCGGCTGTCAAAGGACAGGCTTTGACTCCGGCTGCGAGAGTTCTCCCTACTTCGGAAGCCCTTCACTATGACAGGTTTCGCCGGCGATGCAAGAAGTGAATAGGGTTTCAATAACGCCGGTAGTCGGCCCCATCACACCTTCGGGCCGGCCTCCCTGACTTCCGCAGGCGCGTCGCTGGCTTCTTCTTTGAAGTTCTTTTCGAACATAGTTGCCAGGTCACGCGCCTTCCGGTCGTATGCAGCAGTGTCTTTCCATGTCTTGCGCGGCTCCAATACTTCGGACGGCACTTCTGGACAGGAAGCAGGCACCTGCATTCCGAAGATGGGATCCTGCTTCCTCTCGACGTTCTTCAGTTCCCCGTCCAAGACCGCTTTGACAATCGCACGGGTAACGGGGAGTTTGATGCGTTGACCGACGCCGTACGGTCCTCCACTCCAACCCGTGTTGACGAGCCAGACATCGACGGTGTGTTTGCTGATCCTATCGCCGAGAAGTTGGGCATAGGTGCTCGGAGGCAGCGCCATGAACGGGGCGCCGAAGCACGGACTAAATGTGGCCTGTGGCTCGGTCACGCCCGCCTCGGTCCCGGCGACCTTGGCAGTATAGCCTGAGAGGAAATGGTACATCGCCTGTTCGCGTGTCAGCTTCGCCACGGGCGGTAACACACCAAAGGCGTCACAGGTGAGCATGATGATGTTCTTTGGATGACCGGCGGTGCCGCGGCGGGTCATGTTGGGAATGTGACTGATGGGATAGGCCGCGCGGGTGTTTTCCGTGACCGAGTCGTCATCAAGATTGATGCGGCGGGTGCGCATGTCGATCATCACATTTTCGAGGATTGTACCGAAACGGCGGGTGGTCTCGAAAATCTCGGGCTCCTGCTCCTGTGACAGGCGGATGACCTTCGCATAGCAACCGCCCTCGAAGTTGAACACGCCATGTTCGCTCCAGCCGTGTTCGTCGTCGCCGATCAAAGTGCGTTGCGGGTCGGCTGACAACGTGGTCTTGCCTGTGCCCGACAAGCCAAAGAAAATGGCCACGTCCGTTTCGTCCTGACCGTAGTTGGCGGAGCAATGCATGGGGAGCACGCCCCGTCCCGGCAGCAGATAATTCATAATGGTGAAGACCGACTTTTTCATTTCACCGAGATAAGCGGTGCCGCCGATCAACACCAGTTTTCGTCCGAAGTCCAGCATCACGAACGCGTCCGACCGGGTCCCGTCGACCTCCGGATCGGCATGGAACCCGGGCGCGTGCAGGACAGTGAACTCCGGCACATGACGCTTCAACTTGGGCGAAGAGAGTTCTCGGATGAACATCGTTCGGGCGAACAACGCGCCGACCGCCCGCTCGGAGACGATCCGAATCGGGGTGCGATAACGACCGTCGGCGCCGACGTAACAACTCTCGATGAAAACGTCTTTCCCCTGCAAATAGCCGCATACACGCAGCCATAGCGTCTGGAACTTCACGGGATCAAACGGCCGGTTGACCTTGCCCCACCAAATCTTGTTCTCGCTGGACGGCTCACGCACGAGAAACTTGTCCTTTGGCAATCGGCCCGTATAGGGGGTTGTCTTCACCACGAACGGCCCCAGGTGACTGAGCAATCCCTCTCGACGGCGGATGGCCCATTCGTACAACTCCGGCGTTGGCAAATCCCAGTAAGCTTCGCCGAGATTCTCCAGTCTCAGTTGCTGCAAACTCTCTTGCTTTTCGTCCGTTTTCATTTTCGTCTGATTTCTCGTAAGCGCTTCTGCTATTCTGATGCTTGGTAGTGGGCCTCCACAAACCACAGCCATTTGTCGATGCCCCGTGAAACCTCGGTGAACAGGTCGGCAGTGTCAGCATCGTCCAGGTCCGTGGCCTCGTCAATCGAACTGCGGATTTCATGGCCAAATGTCGATAGCGCCTTGGCGACGGCGTTGACATGGGCCGCGCCTTCGGCGATGGCGAGAGGGTATTCCTCCAGCCGCGACCGGGTCGCCACGACGCGCGCCGTGCCTTCGGCAATACCTCCCAGTTGCACGCCGCGCTCAGCGATCAGATCGACATAGCCCGCAACGGCCTCGTTGATCTTGTCGAACAACTCGTGGAGGCCAATGAAGTTCGGACCTTTCACATTCCAATGCGCCTGCTTCATCTGCAATTGGAGATCGATGGCATCGGCCAGTCGGCGATTCAGCAACGCGCTCAACTCTCGTCGCGCATTTTGTGGAATATCATTCTCGGTTTCATACAACTCCGGCGCTTTTGGATTTTCCATGGTGCTTCGTTTCATGACTCGATCCTTTCTGTTTTTCACAAACTATTTACGGTTCTCTCTACGATACGTGCGGTGACCTTGCTCCGGTTCGTGGAGTTCTCGCAGCGCTGAAAACTCTGATTCTGAGCCTTTGTCGCCTGGGCCACAGTTCCGTATGCGCCTGACGGCACACAGCAACCGTAGTATCGAGCGGTGAGCGGCCACCCACGGTCGCGGCGAAATCCCCTTACGCGCCCTCGGAAACCTGGATTACTCGTCCGGCCAACTCCTTGCCGTTGAGTTGGTCAATGACTCTTCGTGCCTCCTGCACCGTCGCCATCTCCACGAATCCGATTGCCTTCGACACGCGCGTAGTTCCATTCGTGACCACGTCGCAGTTGATGACTCGGCCCACTCTCTCGAACAGTCTCTGCAACTCAGCGTCCGTTGTGCTGATCGGCAGGCGGTGGACATGTAGCTTCGTTGTCATACGTCGCTGTCGCTCGTGTTAGTGACAATGGCAAATGGGGCGATTCTTCGCCATGGGGTGTTTACCCCATGGTGCGCGGATGACGTATTCCCGGGGCTCTGGAACCATGGGAACAGGAAATGTTGCTCAACGCCGGGATGTCTTCACCCCCACCTCCCGGAAGCAAATCCTGTTTGCGTTAGGCGGTGGGTGCCCGTCTGGCATACCATCAAGAAGCGTGCAAGGGCCGCCATCGTGGAAACCACTAATTCAGCCCGGGGTGTGGCGACGAGCCTCACCAGCAAATCGTGAGCGTGGCTGGGTATAGACACAGGCCACGGTGGCACCGGCGCCACGCTTGCTCTCAATGCTCAGCGAGCCGCCAATCGCCTGCGCCCGGTACTTCATGCTGCGCATCCCGATGCCTTCCTTGAAACCTCGTCCTTTCGAGAACCCGGAGCCGCTGTCCCTGATCCGAAGCGTAAGGCTGTTCTTCTTCCAACCGAGATGAATCCACACGCGCGCAGCTTTGCCATGATGGATCGCATTGCTGATGGTTTCCTGCGCAATCCGGTACAAGTGTGTGGCGACCGTCTTGTCTGCCAGCCGCACGGGCTGTTGACACCGGACAACGCATGATATTGCAAACAGTCGTTCCATCGACAAGCCGAGGTTCTTCAGGGCCACACCAAGATCGTTGCGTTCCAACTCGACCGGACACAACACATGCGCCAGATCACGGGCCTCACAAATCGTCTTGGTGATCAATTGGCCGATCTCCGCCGCCGTAGCGGCCTCGGGCAGGCCTCGCGCCACCACGCTCTGCGCAACCGTCCTCCACAGAAAGCTGATTCCCGCGAGTTGCTGGCAGACGCCGTCGTGCAAATTCTGCCCGATTATCCTCTGTTCGCGGCTACTGGCCTCGATAACCGCCTGCTCCAGCCCCTTCCGCTCGGTGATGTCGCGGCACAGTGCAACAATTCGCAGCGTTCCCTGGGTTTTCTCCACTGTCGCATTGATCTCAATGGGAGTGACCTTGCCATGAGAATCCACGTGGCCGATTTCCAGATTTCTGATGTACCCGTTCTTGAGGCACGTCCTGACCGCCTGGGCATTCCTTTTCTTGTCGGCAGCGGCAGTCCATTCAACAACCCTTCTGCCGCGTATCTGATCAAGATCACGGTGTCCGGTGAGACGGACATATTCCGCGTTTGCATCAAGGACCCGGCCTTTTGAGTCAATAATGACAAAGCCGGTATCGGTCGTTTCAACCAGTGCCCGGTATTGCGCCTCGCTCTTCTGCAACGCTTCCTCCGCCCGCTTCCGCTCGGTGATGTCACGGGTAATGGCGGAAACTCCGGTAACTTGGCCCCTGTCATTCTTGATAGGAGAGACGGTGATTGAGACATCGACCGGAAATCCACCCTTCCCGAGGCGTACTGTTTCATAGTGTTGTATGTGCTCGCCGCATAGGACCTTCTTCCGAAACCTTTCTGCCTCACCTCTGCGGTTGCGCGGGACGAGGACGGAAACAGGTCGTCCCAGGATTTCCTCGGCGGCATAGTTGTAAAGCCGTTGCGCCCCTGCATTCCAACTGGTGATTGTTCCATCGGGATCCCCGCTGGTTATCGCGTCGTCCGAGTACTCCACGATTGCCGCCAGATGCCGCCGTGACTTTTCAGCCGATTTCCTTTCCGTGATATCCTGCTTGATGGCAATGAAGTGGCTGATCTCGCCTGCGGCATCGCGCACCGGGGTAATGGTCAGCTCCTCGGTGTACAGGTTGCCATCCTTGCGTTTGTTGACCAGTTCCCCGTGCCAAACCTGCCCGGAGCGCACGGTCTGCCACAGGTTTTGGTAGAAAGTCTCGTCGTGTTGGCCAGATTTGAGCACACGCAGGTCCTTGCCGATCACCTCAGAGAGTTCGTATCCAGTCAACTCCGTGAAGGCTGGGTTAACCCAGACGACGTGGCCTTCGCGGTCGTAAACGACGATGCCGTTGGCTGCGGCTTCCAGCGCTGTGCTCTGCAATCGCATGGCCACGTTCGCTTCCGCCAGTTCCGCGGTGCGCTGCCGTACGCGCTGCTCCAGCATCTCTTGCGCGCGCTTCTGGTCGTCGATATCGGCCGCGCAGCCGAACCAGCACACGATTCGTCCGTCCTTGTTCTTGATGGGCAGCGCGCGGGCCACATGCCACCGGTAGCTGCCATCCGACGCCCGCCGTAATCGGTACTCCGCTTGGTAAATGTCCCCGCCGGCCACGTCGCTTTTCACCTTTTGCATCACGCGGCCCGCGTCGTCCGGGTGCAACGCCTTCATCCAGCCGTTCCCACGGGTCTCTTCCGGTGTCTGCCCTGTGTATTCGTACCAGCGGCCATTGCACTCCGTCGTTTCCCCACGGTCGTTCGTCCTCCAGACGAGTTGGGGAATCGCTTCGGCCATGAGACGATAGCGTTCTTCACTCTCTCGCAACGCTTCCTCCGACTGCTTGCGCGCGGTGATATCGGTCACCACACCATTCAGGCAACGAAGACCAGCCGGTGACTGCGAGATGGTAACGCTGTTGCGCACCCACCGGATTGCGCCGTCAGGCAGAACAATGCGGTACTCTTCATCCTCGGAGGCCGACTGGCCGGTCAGCAACCGATCTATTGCTTGAGCGGCGCGAGGGCGATCTTCAGGATGAAGGATGCTCAGCCATCGCCCCCGTCCCGCGCGAAAAAACTCTGCTGGTCGCCCGAGGATCCGTTCCACCGCCGGCGAATTGTAGCGGTAGGAAAACCGACCATCGGAATCAAATTGACCGCTCCAAATATAGTCTGACACCGTGGCAAGCACCCGCTGCAGTTCCGCCTGGGCCTGTTGCAGTGTTTCCTCCGACTGCTTGCGCGCGGTGATATCGCTCACCACACCGTTTACAAAACGACGCCCATCCGTCTCTTGTGACAGAGTAACGCTGTCGCGCACCCACCGGATCGTGCCATCGGGCAGGACAATGCGGTACTCTTCTTCCGCGAAGGCCCACTGGCCGGTCCGCAACCGGGCGAATGCCTGTGCCAGGCGAGGGCGATCTTCAGCGTGGACAGCGCTCAGCCATCGCTCCCGGCCCGCCAGGAAAAACAGCGGTGACCGCCCGAGGATCCGCTCTGCCGCCGGCGAATAGTAGTGGTAAAAAAACCGACCATCGGAATCAAATTCACCACTATAGATACAATCCGACACTGCGGCGAGCACTCGGCGCAGTTCCATCTCGCTCTCCTGTACTGCCTCCTCCGCCCGCTTGCGCGCAGTAATGTCTGCATAAAGACCCAGTATCCCGATGACCTCACCCTTGCTGTCTCGCAGGGGTGCGCTCCACAGGTTGGTATCGACCAGCGAGCCGTCCTTTCGAACGCGGCGCACATCGAGCGGGCTGATGCTTTCGCCCTTCAGGTCACGTTCAATCCGATCATAAACTTCCTGGCGGTGCTCTTCCGGGACAATGGGGAGGAAGCGTCCCAGCACCTCGGACTCGGTCCAGCCAAACATGCGTGAGGCGGATGGGCTCCACATGATCACGCATCCTTGTTTGTCCACGGCATGAATTGCCAATAATGGCGCCTGCAGCAAAGCTTCCAGCGCTGGTGCGGTCAAAGATTCCTTCTTCATAGGTAGGTCCCGCCTCTTGTCAAAGTCAACTCCTCACCGCGCCGGGGGTCAAGCAAATTGACTCCGCGCAGGCAAGGCAGCGCCGTCTCGCGCCCAGCAACGCGTCGTGTTTTCCACTGCAACTGATAGCGGCTTGCACGATGGGAAAACTGTGGGTACGACGATAGGTCTCGGGGACTTGTCGCGTAAAACTGCTTATCCGCTTGGGTCCAACGAGTGGTCTTGCGCGGCTCCGACAAGTGCCAAGAAGTGCCAAATCTGTTGCTGGATGGCGCCAGATGGTGCTCGGAAGCGCCAGAAGCCATCGTCCGGCGAAGTGCCTTGTCGTGCGTGAGTTGCCCCGGTTTTCAAGGAAAACAAGTGGCGCGCCCAGCAGGAGTTGAACCTGCAACCTTTGGTTCCGTAGACCAACGCTCTATCCAATTGAGCTATGGGCGCACCCGCCAAAGAAATGCGTACAAGACTATAGGCGCAGGATGCGGACTCGGCAACGAAAAATCGGTGAGCCGAAGAATTCGACTTTTGGCGGGGAAATGGTTCGGTAGGCGCGGGCGCTCGTTACGGCTGTTTCTTCGACATCGCTTCCAGCGCGAGATAGAGGGCGTGGGTCCCGCTCTTGCCGTGTCCCTGTGCCTGGACGGCGCGGTAGAGTTCGCGCACCAGCTTCAGCCCCGGCAGGGTAAGGTCCATGCGTTCGGCTTCGGCGAGGGCGATTTCCATGTCCTTGACGAAGTGGTCGACGAGGAATCCCGGAGAGAAGTTGCGCTGCAGAATGCGCGGCGCGAGATTGTCGAGCGTCCAACAACCGGCGGCGCCGGGGCGAACGGATTGGAGCATGGTTTCGAGATTGAGGCCGGCTTTGGCGCCATAGAGCAGGCTTTCGCACACGCCGATCATGGTGCCGGCGATGACAATCTGGTTGCACATCTTGGCGTGTTGACCCGCGCCCGCGCCGCCCTGGTGCACGATGGTCTTGCCAAGAACCTGTAGCAGGGGTAGCACGCGCCCCACGGCATCCGCGTCGCCGCCGAGCATGATCGAGAGCGTGGCATTGCGCGCGCCCACGTCGCCACCGGACACGGGCGCATCGATGGCGTCCACTCCCTTTGCTTTGGCGGCGGCGTAAATCTGTTTCGACAAACTCGGGTTGGTGGTGGTCATGTCGATGGTGACGCTGTCGGGCTTCACGCCAGCGAGCACGCCATCGTCGCTGAAGTAGACTTCCCGCACGTCGCGCGGGTAACCGACCACGGTGAAGATGACGTCCGATTGCAAGGCGACGGCCCGGGGCGAATCGGCCCACTTCGCGCCCTCGTCGAGCAACGGTTGCGCCTTGGGTTTGGTCCGATTGTGAACGGTGACGGTGTAGCCCTTTTCCAGGAGATGCCCGCACATGGAGAGGCCCATGACACCCGTGCCAATCCAGCCGAGACGAGTCGTGGATGGGGAGATCGGCGTTGGTGCGGTCGTGGGCATCGACCGGCACGCTAGGCGAACCCGCGCGAGGTTGTCAAACGGATTTGGGTTGACGACGGGAATGGTTGAATTTCGATGGCAGTGTAAGCCCGTCCTCTTGCGTCCTGAAGAAACAGATCAAAGGACGTGTTAGGAATTAACAGATATGTCTTCCGTGTGTCTTGCTGTATTCAACGGGCCATGTTTTACTTGGAGCAACCGAAGTCGGCTGCGTGAAGTCGAAGCCATCCAATCCGCAGGCTGTGGTCAGAGGCGAGGCGCTGTTTTCCTATTCGCTGGTGGGCGCGTTCGTGGTCTTGGGAGTAATCGGCGTCCTGCATCACGCGATGTGGCGCGATGAGGTCTATACGTGGCTGAGGGCAAGATTCGGCAACTCCTTGCGCGATCTGTATCTGGTGGCGCGATACGACGTTCATTTTATGCTTTGGGACGTTGTGCTGTGGATACTGACGAGATTCACTCACCACTGCCAGGCGATGCAATGGCTGCACCTCGCGCTGGCGACGTGCAGCGTCTGGGTAGTGGTTCGGTTGAGCCCGTTTACCCGGTTGCAGAAGGCCCTGTATTGTTTTGGATACTTCGCCATCTTTGAGTACTGCTTGATCGCGCGGCCATATGTCTTGATTGCGCTTTTGGTATTCAGTTTGTGCGCCGTGTGCACCCGGCGAAAGGACAACTTCGTTGCCCAAGCGGTGCTCCTGTTCCTGCTCTCCAACATCAACGCGCTGGCGACGATCATTGCCTTCTCGTTTGTCGCGGCGTCAGCGTTGGAGCATATCCGTCGCCGAGACGTGGGAGAGTTGTGGGCCACGAGGAAACGAGCGTTGATCCTCAGTGGCGTGATTCTGTGCGCGGCCCTGATCGGTGTCGCGCTTCAGTCGATCAGGCCCAAAGACGCGTTAGCCTTCCAAAGTTGGCCGCGCCCCATGACCGTCTTAAGTTTTGCCGCGGCGCTCGGCGACGTTTGGCGCGGCTATGTCCCGATCCCCGGACCATTCCCTCATTTGGTGAAGCTGATATGGGGATCGAATTTCCTGTTGGATTCCGCACCTCAAACATTGGCATTGGGTGCGACCTTATCTCTCGGCCTGCTGGCGATGTCGGTTTGGACGCTTCGGCGGAGCCTGATGGCCGTCGTGTGGTACTTGTTCGGGACGGGACTGATGCTGGTGTTTCATTTCGTGGTCTCAGAGGCCGCGGTGCGGCATGACGGTCTGTATTTTATACTGTACCTTGCGTGCTTGTGGTGCGGGTTCACATGGAGTCGCGACCAGAAGCCGCAGTCATCCCCCGCGATTCTACCCGTGCGGATGGAGCGTTTGTTTCTCCCATTGATCCTGGCCCTTCAGGTGGTTGCAGGCGCGTATGCGTGGACGCTCCATCTGATGACGCCGTTTTCCGCCAGCAAACTGGCCGCAGACTTCATTCGACAACACGGCTATGCGAATCTGCTGATTATTGGGAGCAGGGAGTTGAATGTTACTCCCGTGACTGCCTATCTGGATCAACCGATTTATTACCCCGATAGCAAGAGGTTTGGGACGTTCTCCTGTGAGAACAGCGCCCGACATGATCTTTCTCCGCAGGAGCTCCTGCAGTCAGTGGCGCAGATGGCCATGAAAGCACACGGGGATACGCTTCTGGTCAGGAGCGTCTCGTTTACAATCTCACACGACGGCATTACGCAGCCACTGGAGAGCGCATGGCTGAGCCCGGATGGCAGCGGTTGCACTCTGTCAGGGCCGCCGCCGGAGCCACGCATGAAGATCTCGCTACTCGCGGATTTTCGGACCGCGATCGTGGATGAGGCGTACTGGCTCTACTTGATCAGTCAGCGGTGATGGAATCGGGTGGGGTCGTTGTGGATCGTTGCTGGACCGGGCACAGTTGGTGGTTGGGCGGCGAGTGGAGGGTGCTGGCATCGACCGGCACGCTACCCTCGCCGCTCGGCTTTCCAGTTGACTTCCATATCGGAGTTGCGATATCCTGCCGGGAGCAGGAAGAGTTGTTGGCTGGCGTTGCGGTCGGGGATCGCAACTGTTCTTTGAAATGACAGGGCAATGGCCGGGGAGCACCACGGCAACCAACGGTCGTGCGGAAGCCCGACCCTCCGAACGGAGACGACGGTGGGAGGGGTGGATGACCGGTCCGCGTACACGGTACGCGGCTACAATGCGGAGAGGGGTGCCCCCATATATGTAAAATTACCAAACGAAGCCAATTTTTTGGAGTGTTGGACAGTGTGGATTGGCTTGAGGGACAAGATGTTAGTAGTCCAAGTGTGCCATTTTGTCACTTGGCTTTGTTTTGCCGGAAATGGCTTTGTTTTGCCTGTTTGGGTCGGTGATAGCGTCTGAAGATACGCATTTGGCGCGTGTTGTCGGACTCGGTTTGAGGTAACAGTAACCGCACCGCCGTCTCGTTGCTTTTGGGCATGGCGTTCGCTACACTGACCTTGAATGAAAGCGGTTACGACGGAACAGATTCGGCAACTGGACCAAGGCAGCATCGCTGCGGGCGTTCCCCGAGCGGAACTGATGGAGCGCGCGGGTTATGCCGTTGCCCGCACGACCATGGAATACTTGCGGCGGCAGGATGCGCGGTCCGTGCTGCTTCTGGCCGGGAAGGGCAACAACGGCGGCGATGCGATCGTGGCGGCGCGGCATCTGGCGGGGGCCGGTTGCCAGCCCGCATTGGTGTTGCTTTGTAGCCGTAACGAATTACAGGGCGACGCGCTTGGGCATTTCCAGAAGCTCGTGAGCGCGGTGCGCGTGTTGGAACTACCGACGCTCGACCAATTTGCCGAGCTTGTCGGGGAGATGGAGCCTGCGGTCGTCGTGGACGGTTTGCTGGGCACGGGGTTGAAGGGAGACGTGCGCGAGCCGTACGCCACGGCGGTCAAGGTGATCAATGGCCTGCATCGGACGGTGGTGGCGATCGATATTCCGTCGGGTCTCGACAGCGATACGGGCGAAGTCCGTGGCGTGTGCGTGCGCGCCGACACGACGGTCACGATGGGGCTGCCGAAGGTCGGCTTGCTCAAACCCGGCGCGGCGGAATTTGTGGGTCGGATCGAAACCGTGGACATCGGGTTCCCGCGGAAGCTCGTGGATGAAATACAGACCGACGTGGAACTGGTGACCGCGCGGGACGTCGGGCCGCTATTGCCGGTGCGCCCTCGGGCGGCGCACAAGGGAGATTTTGGCCACCTGCTCGTCATTGCCGGTTCGGAAGGTTACACCGGAGCGCCGGTGCTGACGGCGCAAGCGGCGGCGCGCGCCGGGGTCGGGTTGGTGACACTGGCCGTGCCGCGGAGCATTTATCGGATTGTGGCGGCGAATTGTCCGCCGGAAGTGATGCCGCGCCCGGCGGATTTCGACAAACTCGATCCGACGGATTTTGCCGGGTTTAATGCCGTGGCACTCGGGCCGGGGTTGGGGCAGCACGCGAGGACGCAGAAGGTGATTTGGAAGGTTGTGAGCGGATGGTTCCCGCCGATGGTCGTGGACGCGGATGCGTTGAATGGGATCGCGCAAGGGGTGGCCGCGTTGAAGAAGCTGCACAAGCCGATGGTGCTCACGCCGCACCCGGGGGAGATGGGGCGGCTGATCGGCAAGACCAGCAAGGATGTGCAGGCGAACCGGTGGGAGGTCGCGCGCGGTTTTGCGAGGGAATACGGCGTGGTCACGGTGTTGAAGGGCGCCGGGACGGTGATCGCGGAGAAATCGGGACCACTGTGGATCAATTCAACGGGCAATCCGGGGATGGCCAAGGGCGGCATGGGCGACGCGTTGACGGGGATCATCGGCGCGTTTCTGGCGCAGGGCATGGCGCCGGCGGATGCGGCGCGCGCAGGGGTATTCATTCATGGGCTGGCGGGCGATCTCGCGAGCCAGGCGGTCGGCGAACGCGCCATGTTGACCTCAGATTTGATCGGGCATTTGGGCGCGGCATTCGCCACGCTGGACTAAGCGCGCGGGCGATGGCATATTTCTGTCCGTCTTCAAGCCGGCGTAGCTCAATTGGCAGAGCGGCTGATTTGTAATCAGCAGGTTATCAGTTCAAGTCTGATCGCCGGCTCCATTCCAGCCCGCGCAATCTGCAGGTCGCTCGCGGCTGCACTGTTTAAACGCCGTTTAGACAAGACGCTTGAGACTTACCTCGACAGCGTCAGTTGGTCGATGTAGCGCGTCTCGAAGCCGGGGTCGAGATTGAGTTCGACGACATTCAGCTCCCTGGCCAGGCGGCGGAGCTCATCAAGCACGCCGTAGTCCAGCAAGGCGAGGTAGGCACCGGCCAACGAGCTGTTGCCGATGACCTGTACTTGCTTGGGAACGAAACCCGGCAACATCCCGCAGGCAATCGCGTTGGTCACGTCGAGATGCAGTCCGAACCCTCCGGCCAGATACAGCATTTTAATCTGCGGTGGCTCCAACCCGACGCGATGCAGCAGCGTAAGGATGCCGGCAGCAATTGCCGCCTTGGCCTGCAACAAATGCGCGATGTCCACTTCGGTGACAAACACTTGATCCGCCAGCCGGAGCCGGTCCGGTGTGGCAAACCGTCCCTGTTCGTTAAGCAATCCGACGCGCCGACCTTCGGCCAGGAGATCGATATAGCCGGAACCGCAAATCCCGACGGCCTTTTTGCGACCGATAATTTTCGTGTGCACCGCAAACGGCTCGCAGTCGAAACGGATGCGCTCGATGGCGCCGGGGCTGGCGCGCACGCCGCTGGTCAAGCCAGCTCCTTCAAACGCCGGACCGGCGGCGGTCGCGCAACCGTACAGCAAGCCGTCGTTCTTGAGAATGATCTCGCCGTTGGTGCCGACGTCGACCAGCAAACTGGGGCCGTCGTCGTAGGCCAGGCCGCTCGCCAGTACGCCCGCGCACAAATCCGCTCCGACATACGCCGACATGCCAGGCAGCAGATGCACATCCACCGCACCGAGGTCCGGCAAGCGAATCACTCGATGATCCAGAAATGCCGGCGTGAACGGCACCGTGCCCATTGGCGTCGGGTCGACGCCAGCCAGCAGGTGCAACATAGTCGTGTTGCCGGCAACGGTGACACACGCCAGGCGTTCGGTGGCGCCAGCCTCGGCGAGAAGCGGCACGATGGTTTCCTTCACAACCGCAGCCTGCAACTGCGTGATCATTGCCGGATGGCCGGCGCAGAGATTGATGCGCGTCAGGACGTCGTCGCCGTAGTGCATCTGCCGATTGAAATCAGTCGCCCGGCCAACGATTCGGCCGGACGCGAGGTTGACGACCAGAACGGCGACAGTCGTCGTGCCGACGTCGATGGCCACGCCGAGACCTTCGCGCACCAACGGAGCGTGAGCCTGCGGTACGTTGATGCGGAAATCGCTGACCGCTTGCGGCCGATGCGCGATCAGCGAGCGCTCCGGTATGCGCACGCGCAGGTGCCGACATTCGGCGACAGACATCTCGCAGGCGCGCACCTGCCGGGACTGGCCGCTGGCGTCGACGAGTTCAACGTGGCACCCGTTGCAGAGGCCGCGCCCGCCGCAACGGGTGTTCAGCGGCAGATGCCGGCGGCGCAGCCATTCGGTGAGACGGATGCCCTTCTGCCGTGTGGCGGGCTCGACGATAATCTCAGTGACCGGCATGGACAGCCTCAATCACACGCGCGTCGGCGGTCACGCGAAAGGTCTGACCGGGCTCGAGAGCCAGAAACCGCTCATTGTCCCACGGTCCGCTCAAGAGCGCTTTCAGCAGCGCCGGATCACCGCATTGATAATCGCATTTCCAGCCGAGCCATTTGGCGCACCGCTGCGTGTAGGCCAGTTCCTTCTCGATGTCACCGCAACCGAGGTGGACGAACGCCGCGTTGTTGTAGGTCTTAAACCAGTGTTGTTCGCTCTCCATGAGGAAGTCGGCGTTGTCTTCGCCATACTTCTCGATGTACTCGCGATGGACCGTCTCGTAGCGTTCTGGGCCGGGCATGGGGGTGTGCCGGTTCCAGCCGGGGCTGTACCAATAGGTGCCGGGATGCCGCTGCACATATTCAGCGTAGCGTTCCTTGCTGCCGAGAAGCAACGTGATGCAGTCGTGCGCGCGCGGGATCACCAGCCGGCAACGCCGCGTCCGCACGCCTTCGCTGCCCCGACTGCACAAGCCGTAACCGAGCGCGATTGTTCCGGCATCACTCTGTCCCTCAACCCGGTCGATGGCGGCTTGAAGTTTTTCGCGGAGCTTGCCGGGTTCGTTGTGCAATCCCTGTTCGAGGATCTCGATGCACACGACGTGCGAAAGCTCGCGCGCGAAATGCGCGATCTCGGTTTCCAACACGGCGCAGGTGACGACCGCGATCTTGTGATTCCCGCTCATGTATACCGGCCATATTGATCGAGCAATGAAACGATAAATTGGTACGTGTCCCAACTGACTTGTGGCGGGACGCTGTGGTCGCTGTGATAGATGTAGCCTTTGGTCGCCATGCCGGCGGCGAGTTTTTGCCGGATTTCAGTTTCAATCTTGGCCCGCTCGTTGGTGATCAACACCATTACGTCGATATTCCCGAAGAACGCCAACCGGTCGCCGTATCGCGGGCACAAGTTCCGGATATCCATGCTGGCTTTGCATTCGAGCGGTTGCAGGCAGTCGAAGCCGGCCGCGACATACAAATCCAGCACGCCATTCACATCGCCATCGGTGTGGTAGATGAATTTCATCCGATGCGCGTGCGCCCAATCGCAAAGTCGTCTGTGGTCCGGCCAGATCAACTCCCGGTACATCTGGGGCGAACACACCGTTGCGGTTTTGAACGCCATGTCGCCGAAAATCCACAAGCCATCCGGCTGGATGCCGGTGGCCATCAAGGCGTCGAGGTTGCGCAACATCACGTCGGTGTATGTCTGTGACACGTCACGAATCCAGTCGGGATCTTCGGCCATGGCGATAAGTGTGGTCTCATCGCCCATCAACGACCGCGTGTCTTCGAAACTCTCAACCCCGGCCAGATAACACCACCGGCCTCGCGTGCGACCGCGCTGGTACTCGCGCCGGACCGCTTCGGGATCGTTCTGCAATCCAGTGCTGAGCAATGCCGGCTTGAACACCCGCTCCCATTGTTCCCGCGAGTCGCACTCGAACCCGAGATGGTCCGGCGTGCCGCTCTTGTTGCGCCAGTAGCGGACGAGCTTGCCGTTGCTGTCGCGGACCACGCGAGTGTCCTTGTCGATGCTGACGATTTCCTCGCGCCCCGGGAACGCCTGCGGCCAGAGCCAATTTATGGCGTGGAAATCACTCTGCAACAAATCGAGCGCCTGCTTCACGTCGCCGTTGAGTCCTTCGTCTTGCCACCGCTCGATGGTTTCCGGCCAGTAACCATCGTGGCGGGGCACGCGGTCGTGGTCCTGGCGGGCGAACATCCGATTGACACGTTCAAGGCCGGTCAGTTTCATGATGGGATTGCACCGCGTATGGCGCGGATGTGCTCGGGCGTCGAACCACAACAACCGCCGAGGATGGCCACGCCGATTTCGTTCATGCGCATGGCGAACTCAGCCATCGCGTGGGGCGTCGTAGCGTACAAGGCCTTGCCGTCGACGAACTGCGGCAGGCCAGCGTTTGGTTTTGCGAGCAGGAGCACATTCGGACGAGCCGCTTTCATGGCGCGGATGACGTGTTCAACAACCTCCGGGCCGACGCTGCAATTCGCGCCGACAGCCACCGCTCCGGCATCGCTCAACTGCGCGACGGCATCTTTAGGTGTCACGCCCATCATCGTGCGGCCACTTTGGTCAAACGTCATGCTGGCCAGTATGGGCAGGTTCGTGGCACGTGCGGCTTCGACCGCCAACAGGGCTTCGCTCAAGTCGGTAAATGTCTCGCACACCAACGCATCCACTCCGGCTGCGGCGAGTAATGCAGCCTGTTCGGCGAACGATTGCCGGGCTTCGTCGGGGCTAAACTCACCGTATGGCTCGAGCATCTCGCCGGTCGGCCCGATCGAGCCGGCAAGGAAGACTGCTCGGCCAGCCACCGCTTCGCGGGCAAGTTGTACGGCAGTCCGGTTGATGGCTTCGAGTTCTTCCTCCCTGCCACCGCGGCGGAGATGCACGCGGCTCGCGCCAAACGTGTCGGTGTAAACCAGATTGCTGCCGGCATCGATGTATTGGGCAACAAGCATCCGCACGGCGGCAGGGTTCTCCAGCACCCAGAGATCGGGGGCTTCGCCGACCGGCAAGCCGGCGGCTTGCAGCATCGTGCCGGTCGCGCCATCGGCCAACAGGGGCGCTTGCTGTTGCAGTACTTCAAGAAAGTTCATAATCCGCCGCGACGAACTTCGTCGTGTCCGCTACTCCCACCATCTGGGCGATGAACTCATCCGATTCCGCCGGCAGAGTTTCGACACTGTCTTGAATGCTGTCAAGCCATCCGCGTTCGCGGTCCAGTATCTTGACGTCGCCGTCTCGCACCAGGCTACCGCCCTGACAGCGGTTCCCATCCAGCTTGATGGCTTCGGCGTCGGGCTTCTCCGCCAGCACCAAGTCAGTGCTGATCGGCATCCGCAGCGCGTGGGCGCCCAGGTCGAGGAAGAATCCCTGCGATGGCTTCATCTTAAGCTGCCACCAACTGGCGGGCTACATCCACCGCGGTCGCCGCATCCGGGCCGTAACCGTCGGCGCCGATTTCGCGGGCGAACTCCTGCGTGATTGGCGCGCCGCCGATGATGATCTTGACCGAATTCAGACCAGCTCCGCGGATCGCCTGGATGGTCGTTTTCATGGCCTGCATTGTGGTTGTCAGCAGTGCCGACAATCCAATGATCTGCGCGTGGTGCTCCTTGGCGGCAGCGACAAACTTCTCGGGCGGCACATTCGTGCCCAGATCAACCACGCCGAAGTTCGCGCCTTTCCACATCATGGCAACGAGGTTCTTGCCGATATCGTGGAGATCGCCCTGGACGGTGCCGATCACCGCAGTGTACTTTGGTTTGATGCCGGCTTTGGCGAGCAGCGGCTCCAGCAGCGCCATGGTTTCTTTCATGGCACGGGCGGCAATCAACATCTCGGGCACGAAGATCTGGTTGTTTTTGAACTTCTCGCCGACGATCGCCATTCCGGGCACCAAACCCTTCTCAACGATATCCAGCGGAGCCGCCCCTGCGTTCAGTAACTCCTGGGTCAAGCGTTTGGCTTCGTTGCGGTTTCCCTTCTCGATGGCTTCGGTAAGTTTTGGAAGGTCAAGCATGTTGGTTCTCCTCGACTACGCTTCGGCCCACGGTTGTCTGTCCTGATGGTTTTCCCTTATTGATCATCGAACTGCGGTTAAGTGTAGACAAGACCAATGTCAAACTGGAGAAAACATACTGAATAAGCCTTTGATTGTCGAGCTGGCCATGGGCGAAGCGGCTCGGCCGGACCAGCACGATCAGGATCGGCTTGCTCCAGACGATCTCGCCCGTCAGTCGGTCGATGGTAATGGCATTCGGGTTGCCGTCCGCGCCTGCGCGGCACAGCAGCAGTCCGTCGTGGGTCGCGGCGCGAGCATGGCCAGAGCAAAGGTGAAGGAGAAATTGCCGCTCTGGCAGCTTGAACGCGTCGGCAATCGTCCGAGTTCAACCTCCCGTTTTCAACTTCTGCGCCATGTCGGGTACGAAGATTTGTAAGACTGAGACACTCCGCAAAGACGCCGCCTCGCCAACCGCTTATTGACTGCCTTGCAGTCGCGCCAGCGCGTTTCGAGCCGCAGTAAGGTCTGGCCGGAGCTTCAGCGCCTGCTGGTAGTGCTGTATTGCCTCCGGCACTCTACCCGCTTTCTCCAAAGCCACCCCCATATCGTAGTGCGCCTCGGCGTAATCGGGCTTGATCTGTAGCGCTCGTTCATAATGCCCGATGGCATCGCTGACCTTCCCCTCCTGCAAAAAGACAGTTCCCAGATTGTTGTGCGCCTCGGCGTAATCGGGCTTGATCCGCAGGGCCTGCTCGTAGTGGGCGATGGCTTCCTCGATCCTGCCCGTGTGCGCCAAAACGGTCCCGAGGTTGTAGTGTGCGTCGCCGTCATCGGGCTTGATGCGCAGCGCCTGCTCATAATGACTGATCGCCTCCTGTAACCTGCCTAGTCGGACCAGGGCGAGGCCCAGATTGCAGTGCGCTTCTGCGTAATCGGGGTTGATCCGCAGGGCCTGCTCGTAGTGGGCGATGGCTTCCTTGATCTTGCCCGTGTGCGCCAAAGCGATCCCCAGATTGTTGTGCGCCTCGGCGTAATCGGGATTGATCCGTAGGGCCTGCTGGAAGTGTTCAATAGCCTCTTCACGCTTGCCGGTCTGATACAAAACGATCCCGAGGTTGTTGTGCGCCTCAGGAAAATCGGGCTCGATCCGTAGCGCTTGTTCATAATGCCCGATCGCCTCCTGCACCCGGCCCATCCGTCCCAGAGCCTCCCCGATGTTGTAGTAAGGCTCGGGAGTGTTGGGCTTGATCTGCAGCGCCTCCTTGTACTGCTCGATGGTTTCCGGTAGCCGGCCCAACACTTGAAGCACACTCCCCAGCGTCGTATGCGACCAACATACTTGCGGCGCAATTTGGACATCGTGCTGGGCGTATTGGAGCGCCTCAGTGGCCCTGCCCTGTTTCAACAACGTCAGTGCGAGCATCCGATTGTCAAATTCCGAGTCCGGGAACCACGCCAATACGGCCCGCCGCAGCGTTTCTTCGCTGTGCCACTCCGGTATCAGGCTCCGAGCGCGTACCCCGAAGACGCACA
>PLTX01000072.1 GCA_003164675.1 Verrucomicrobiota bacterium
TGTTACCTATGTCCTGATTGCACCACTTTGGAAGGCAGTTCGCTGTCCCCTTACCCTGCTGCCCTTGCATTTCCCATATCAAGGTGTACATTGTTATGGAGAGTCGAGCGACCCTCTCGTCAAGTCAGGTAGAATGAGGGCTACGAGCCCACCCTTGGGAGCGGCTCGGGGGTTCTAATTCGAGAGTTGAGCCTCGACTCTCCGTCTTTTTGTCCCCTGTTCCTCCGCCGCTGCCAGGCCTGCCACGAATATCACTTGCTATTCCTGCGATTGGGCTTACGTTGCAGTGGAGAGTCGAGGGCAAGTGGAAGTTGCTAGCGTAGAGTGGAGCAGTTCGAGCCTCGACTCTCCTTTCGTTTCCGCCGCCAGTTCAGGCAGCAGTCCTCATCGAAACCGCTGTCACCGCTTTCCGAGCAACTCTGCCAACTTGCTCCGGTCGTTCGTCGGCAACTGGCAGGCGTAATTTACGCAGACGTGGGCTGTGGCGTTGCCATCCATCGGCTTGATGGTCTCTAGAAACGGTAGCAACTTCGTCAGCGTCTTCTGCGAATCACCACCGTCAACCACAATTACAATCGCATTGGGCAAATAGCGTTCGCGAACCGCACGCAGCATCGCCCGCGTGTCGGCCGCATCCGCCTTGCCCGCAATCACAATCTGCTTCGGTTTGCTCCGGTAAGAATCCAGCACGCACAGCATCTGCGGGACCGTGCTCGGCGCCTTGTGCAGGTGATCGTCGAAAAGCTGCAATGTCTTATCCGCCGCATTTCGATAATTCGCGCGGTCAGTGAACTCCGCAAGGCGGAGCAACAACAGCGCCGCCATCGAATTGCCGCTCGGCTCGGCCCCGTCATAATCTTCCTTTGCGCGAACGATGACGCTCGGGTCGCGCCCGTCCGTCTGGAAAAATCCGCCTTCCTTCGAATCGTAAAACCGCGCGAGCATCGTGTCGGTGAGTTCGGTAGCCCAGACCAGCCAGCGCAAATCGAAGTCCGCTTCGTACAAATCAACGAGGCTATTCCCCAGAAATGCGTAGTCCTCCACCATCGCCGGCACCTTCGCCGTCCGGGTCAACTTTCCGTCCTTCAACCGATTGGCCACGAGATAACGAGCCGCGCGCTCCGCTGCGTCGCGATATTTGGGTTCATCGAGCGCCTGCGACGCGCGCGCCAATGCCGAAATCATCAACCCGTTCCACGCAGTCAAAACTTTTTCGTCGCGGTGCGGACGCACCCGCTTTTCCCGGACCGCAAACAACTTGGTGCGTTCGTCGGCAAGTTTCGTCGCCTCGGGCAAAGCTACATGCAGCACGTTCAGACCGTGCTCCCAGTTTCCGTCCGTGGTTACATCATAAGCGCGACAGAACGCGTCGGCTCGATCACCCAGAATTTTCTCGATCTCCTCGCGCGTCCAAACGTAAAACCTGCCCTCAACGCCTTCACTATCGGCATCCTCCGCCGAGTAAAACCTGCCATCGGGATTCGTCATATCACGCAACACGTAGTCGCACGTCCGCCGCGCGATGTCCGCATAAAACGGATCGTGCGAGATCTGGTAGGCATCCACGTAACTGGAGACGAGTTGCGCCTGGTCGTAGAGCATCTTCTCGAAATGCGACACGAGCCAGCGTTCATCGACGCTGTACCGATGGAATCCACCACCAAGTTGGTCGAACATCCCGCCCTCGCCCATTGCCCGCAACGTGTGCAGCCCCATGTCGCGTGCGGCGACTTCGTTCATCCGCGCAAAGTACCGAAACAGAAAATTCAACCCGACCGGCCGCGGGAACTTCGGTGCGTCGCCGAACCCGCCGTTGACTTCGTCGTAGCTGGAACGAAACTGTTCGAAGCCGAGCTGCAACGGTGCGTCATCCAGCGCTCGGCCCTGGGAACCGTCTCCGCTGATGGTTGCGTACTGCCCGACCGTTTCCGCAACCTTACCAGCCTGCGCCAGCACGGCGTCGTGGTTCGCCTCCCAGACGTCGTGCACCCGCTGGAGCAACTCCTTGAATCCCGGCCGCCCATATCGTGCGTCCGGCGGAAAATAGGTGCCGCAGAAAAACGGCTTGAGGTCTGGCGTGAGCCACACGCTCATCGGCCAGCCGCCCGAGCCCGTCGTCGCCTGCACCGCGGTCATGTAAACACGATCAATATCCGGGCGCTCCTCGCGGTCGACCTTGATGCAGACAAAATACCGGTTCATCATCGCCGCCACGTCGTTGTTCTCGAACGACTCGTGTTCCATCACGTGGCACCAATGGCACGTCGAGTAGCCGATGGACAAGAAGATCGGTTTGTTCTCCTGGCGCGCTTTCGCAAACGCCTCCACACCCCACGGAAACCAGTCCACAGGATTGTACGCATGCTGTAACAGGTACGGACTCGTCTCGTGGATGAGACGGTTCGGCTTGTTGGTCTCGGTGGCGCCAGCCATGACCCCGCAACATAGCACAGCCGCGATGTCGCCGCCGACCAGCCATCCACCCCGGAAATGTCCAGCCACCTCGTTTTCAGTCTACATGCAGATCAGGAAATGCGCTTTCCGAGAATCGTTGGGGCCGCGCGCGCATCTACATTGGTGGTGAACAGTAGCTGTATGTCGATCGGGTCGGGACTTGCGAGACTCGCGGCCTGGTGCCATGATAGTATCCCAAAGGGTGACTCAGAGGTCGTGGCCACTTCCATGTCAAGAACGGACGCCCAAATCGACGATGCGCAGTTGGTCGCGCGGCTCAAGCAGCGCGACAAGTCGGCGTTGGACGAGCTTGTCCAGATCCATGGCGCCAAGATGTACGGCGTCGCGCTCCAATTCATGCGCAACGAGTATGATGCCCGGGAAGTCATGCAGGATGCCCTGGTTTCCATCTGGAACAAGATCGGCTCGTTCAAACGCAAGTCGGCGTTCACGTCCTGGATTTACCGCGTGACCGCGAACGCCGGCCTGATGGCCTTGCGCAAACGCAAGCGGCGCGAGAACGACGTCTCGCTCGACGCTACCGCCTCCGACGGTGAGGATGCGCCGTTGCCATCGTTGCAATTGAGCGACAAGGGGCCGCTCCCCGACAAGGCGGCGATGACCGGCGAACTCGGCGAACAGGTCCGCGCCGCGATTGATCGACTGCCGGAACCGTACCGCGCGGCGGTTCTGTTGCGCGACGTCGAGGAATTGCCAATGGAGGAGGTTATGGAAGCGACGGGCCTCAGCGAGCCGGCGTTGAAAAGTCGCCTGCATCGGGCACGATTGGCGCTACGAGAAGCCTTGCTGCCGTACTTGAAAGGTCAGAACGTTTAGCTGTCATGAGCAAGAGAAGAATTGCCGGGTTGTTCAAGTGCCTACTCCATCCAAGCGAATGCCGCCGGACGAAGAAGTTGCTGTATGAATACGTCGAAGGCGAATTGAACGAGGATACCGAGCGCAAACTGGAGGGGCACTTGGGCGATTGCCCGGCCTGTCTGCAATACGTGAAGAGTTACCGTCAGATCATTGAGTTGACCCACAAGCATTGCCTGCCCGAGATACCGATACCGCCGGCGCTCAAACAGAAACTCCGCGAGTTCATCGAGCAGAACCCGGATTTGAAGTAGACCACATCCCAGGTCCGTCGGATGACAAACGTAGGGCGACCGCCCTACCGCACCTTGGATGCAGTCATTTCGGTGCCCACCGCTTGCAGCGCGTTGTCCACCTGCCGCGGCAGCCCATCGGCCGGTCGTTTGAATACGATCTCGATCTCCTGCCGCGCGGGATTTGTGCGGACGCGCAACACACTCGACAGTTGAAGAATCTGCTCGGAGACCCGGCCCCAAAAACCCGTGTCCCCGTCTTCTCGCAACGTAACGCTGACGCGAACCAGTCGAAGATAAGTCCGCCCAGCCCGTGACCGATCCTGTGCACTGTTGGCGGCTTGAATCGCGGGGCAGACGCCGATACACTTCGCCGCCAGTGACCACGAGCACTTCCGAACGACCGTGGCGGCGCGGTTTCTGGAGTTTGATCGTCACCCAGTTTCAGGGCGCGTTTAGCGACAACGCGCTGAAACAACTCGCCATCTTCGTCGGCATCGGCCTCGGGCTTTCCCAAGCGAGGCGCGACCAACTCGTCTCCGAAGCCACGGCGCTGTTGACCCTGCCATTCATCCTCTTCTCGATGGCCGGCGGGTGGCTCGCAAACCACTACAGCAAGCGGACGGTCACCATCTGCATCAAGATCTTCGAAGTATTCGTCATGCTGCTGGCCACTGTGGGGCTGGCGCTGGGGAAACTTCCCGTTGTACTGAGTTGCGTCTTCTTCATGGGCGTGCATAGCGCGCTCTTTGGTCCATCGAAATACGGTTCGCTACCGGAGCTGCTGCCCGAGAAGCGGCTCTCGTGGGGCAATGGCGTGCTGGAACTGGGGACGTTCCTCGCCATCATCCTCGGCACGGTCGCGGGCGCGATGCTGTCACAGGAATTCACCCACCAACCCGTCTGGTCAGGCGTCGTCCTGATCGGACTGGCGGCATTTGGTTGCTTCACGAGCCTGGGAATTTCGCGCGTGCCGGCGGCCGACCCGACGAAGGAATTCCGCTGGAACTTCCTCGGTGATCTGGGCTCGCAGATTCGGCTGATCCGCCAGGATCGTGTCCTGACGATGGCCGTGATCGGCAATACCTACTTCTGGTTCCTCGCCGTGCTGCTCAGTCAGAACATCATCATCTACGGCCTTGATGTGTTGCGCATTGACCAAACCCACAACGGCTACCTGCAGGCCGCGCTCGCCATCGGGATCGGCGTGGGTAGTTTCGCCGCCGGCTATCTGTCGGGCGGCAAGATCGAGTACGGTCTCATCCCGCTCGGCTCGATGGGCATCACGGCCGCCAGTGTGTTGCTGGCGCGGCACGGGCTGACGTTCCACGCCGTTGCGATCTATCTTTGCCTGCTCGGGTTTTTTGCCGGGTTCTTCGCTGTGCCGATCAACGCGCTCATGCAACATCGCCCTTGCAAAGAGGACAAAGCAGGAATCCTGGCGGCGCAGAACCTGTTGTCCAGCGGAGCCGCGTTTCTGGCTGCAGGCGCCTACTACGCATTGCAGACCATCTGGCCGCGCGACCCATCGCAGATTTTCCTGACGTGTTCGGCGATCACATTCGCTGGGACAATTTACGTCGTATGCCTCGTGCCCGACTCCTTATTGCGCTTGTTCGTTTGGCTGTTCACGCATTCGGTCTATCGGTTGCGGGTGGAGGGACGCGACAACATTCCCGAGAAAGGGGGCGCGTTGTTCGTGTGCAATCACGTGTCGTTTGTGGACGCCCTGCTCATCATTGGTTCGACCGACCGCATGATTCGCGCGATCATGTTCCAGGGCATTTACGATCTACCGCTCGTGAAACCATTCGCCAAGGCGATGAAGGCCATCCCGATTTCGTCGCAGTTGCGTCCACGCGAGATGATCAAGTCGCTGCGCACCGCGAGTGAAGCCATCAGGGATGGCGACGTCGTCTGCATCTTTGCCGAGGGACAGATCACGCGGATCGGTCAATTGCTCCCATTCCGTCGCGGCTTCGAGCTGGTGATGAAGGACGTGGACGCTCCGATCATTCCGGTGTGTCTCGACCATGTCTGGGGCAGCATCTTTAGCTTCGAGAAGGGACGGTTCCTATGGAAAATGCCGCGGTACGTCCCCTACCCTGTGACCGTCAGCTTCGGGAAGCCGATGCCCCCGACCTCGACTCCGTTTGAAGTGCGCCAAGCCGTCCAAGAACTCAATACCGAAGCCTGGAAGCACCGCAAGAGGCTGATGATGCCAATCCACCGCACGTTCGTGCGCAAAGCCCGGCATCATCCGCGACGCTTCTTCATGGCCGATGGGCGCGTCCCGAAACTGCGGTTCGGTGGGGGCCTGACACGCACCATCTTCCTTGCGCGGCGGCTCCGCTCGGTTTGGGCCGGGCAGGAAATGGTCGGCATCCTCCTGCCGCCATCCGTCGGCGGCGCGCTCGTGAACTACGCCGCGCTGCTGATGGGCAAGGTGCCGGTGAATCTCAATTACACCGCTAATGATGAGGTCATCGCTTCGTGTGCGCGCCAATGTGGGCTACAAACCGTCGTCACGTCGAACGAATTCCTGGATAAGATCAAAGTCACCGTGCCCGGAAAGACGGTTCTGCTCGAGGAACTCATCAAGGAACCAGGGTTCGGTGAAAAACTCACTGCCGCCATGATAACGTGGATATTGCCCGTGGCGCTGTTAGAGAAGGCGCTTGGACGCGAGAAGAAAGGAATGCTCGACGATCTTGCCACCGTCATTTTCTCCAGCGGCAGCACCGGCGATCCGAAAGGCGTCATGTTGACGCACTACAACATCATCTCCAATGCCGAGCAGCTGGGACAGACGTTTGCATTCGGCGGACGAGATCGCATTCTTGGCATCCTGCCGTTCTTCCACTCGTTCGGATTCACAGGGACGCTCATCGTGCCCGCAGTGCTCGGGATCGGTGTCGTGTATCACGTCAGCCCGCTCGACGCAAAAGCGATCGGCGCGCTCGTGAGCCAGTATCGTGTCACCTTCCTGCTGGCCACGCCAACATTCCTCCAAATGTACATCCATGGCTGTGAACCCGAGGATTTCGGCAGCTTGCAGTTCGTGATGACCGGCGCGGAAAAACTTCCCGACCGCGTGGCGCAGGCGTTCGAGGATAAGTTCGGTATTCGTCCATTGGAAGCGTACGGACTCACCGAATGCTCGCCTGCCGTAACGGTCAATACGCGCGACTTCCGTGCCGCGGGTTTCCGTCAGGTTGGCGCCAAGCGCGGCAAAATCGGTCATCCGCTACCGGCGGTCACCGTGCGTATCGTTGATCCGGGCAGCTTCCAGCCGTTGCCCGTCGGCCAGGCGGGACTGCTGCTGATCCGCGGGCCAAACGTGATGAAAGGCTATCTCGGCAAACCGGAAAAGACGTCGGAGGTGCTGCGCGATGGTTGGTACGTGACCGGCGACGTCGCCTCGCTTGATGAAGACGGTTTCCTCACGATCACTGACCGCCTCACCCGCTTCAGCAAGATCGGCGGAGAGATGGTCCCGCACATCAAGGTCGAAGACAAACTGCATGAGCTGGCCGGGGTAACGGAACAATGCTTCGCCGTCACAGGTGTGCCCGATGATAAGAAAGGCGAGCGTCTCGCGGTGCTCCACACGCTGGACGACGGCAAGCTGGCGCCCGTCCTCGAAAAGCTCGCCGCCAGCGATCTGCCGAACCTTTGGAAACCACGCGCCGACCAGTTCTTCCACATCGAAGCGCTGCCCCACCTGGGCACCGGGAAACTCGACTTGCGAAAGGTGCGTGACATGGCAGCCAGCCGTTCGGGTCCGTAGAGAAAAAAAGTGGAGCGAGCGAAGGGATTTGAACCCTCGACATTCACGTTGGCAACGTGACGCTCTACCAGACTGAGCTACGCTCGCTTCCGTTGAGACACCCCGAAAATACCAAAAATCTGACGAACTGCAATACGGAAAATCCACCGCCCCGAACCACACCCACATCCCCACAAAGAAATGCGGGCGGAGGGACTCGAACCCACACGGATTTCTCCACAGGCTCCTAAGACCTGCGCGTCTGCCAATTCCGCCACGCCCGCGATCTCGCCGCTAACATACCGAACACACGCCCGCCCTGCAATGTTTCCGTCGTTGTTGACGCCCATCCCGGCCCCGACGCCGGCAAAGTCGACCCTCTCACCCTGCGATCTCATTGCCCCGACTCTCCCGGGCCAGAACCAAATCGCCCCGACAATCTTCGAATGGGGATCCGTGCGTCACTCGCGCCGCGTTCAACTTCTCCGCGCTACGCCACGCACGTCACGGCATCGAATTTTCCACCCTGAGCAAGTGGTTACACCAAGAGCGTCTTGCCCACGACCCGCCGGTGAATTTTCAAGAAGTGGCCCTGCCGACACCGGGCACGAGATGGGCAGTTTACGCCGCGAGCATGGGCCGGGGCAAAACCCAAGGAGAAATTGATCGCTCAGCCAGCTTAAACAAGTCGGCAACCGGTCGAGCCTAACCTCCCGTTTTCAAGTTCTGCTTCATGACGGCTGCGTGCCCCCTCCGCCCGGTACGAAGATTTGCGAGGCTGAGACACTCCGCAAAGACGCCGCNNCCGCTTATTGACTGCCTTGCAGTCGCGCCAGCGCATTTCGAGCCGCCGTGAGGTCTGGCCGAAGCCTCAGCGCTTGCTTGTAGTGCTCGATCGCCTCCAGCCGTCTACCCGCTTTCTCCAAGGCGATCCCCATATTGTCGTGCGCCTCGGCGTAATCGGGCTTGATCCGCAGGGCATGCTCGAAGTGTGCGATGGCTTCCTCGATCTTGCCCGTGTGCGCCCAAACGACCCCCAGATTGTTGTGCGCCTCGGCATAATCTGGATCGATCCGTAGCGCCTGCTCGTAATGCCCAATCGCCTCTGGAACGTCGCCCAGTTGTTGCAGGGCAACTCCATAATTGTAGTGCGCCTCGGCGTAATCGGGATTGATCCGTAGCGCTTCCTCCCAATGTTTTATCGCCTCGGACACCCTCCCCCCTTGCATCAATGCAACACCCAATTTATTGTGTGCCTCGGCGTAATCGGGATTGATCCGCAACGCCTCCTCGTAATGCGCCATTGCGTCCCGCGCCTTGCCCTGTGTCAATAGAGCGAGTCCAATGTTCATGTGCGCCGCGCCACAACCGTACTTGTCCATGCGGGTTGACCGGCTGGAGAATATCCGCAACGCCTCTTCAAAATGTCGGATGGCATCTTCGGGCTTGCCCAGCACGACCAACGCCGCCCCGAGAGTGACATGCGCATCAGCATAATCGGGGTTGAGCCGCAACGCGTACTCGTCCTCGCGGATGGCTTCCGGCCTGTTGCCTGCTTTCCATAAAGCGTTTCCCAGATTGTGGTGCCCCTCGGCGTAATCGGGCTCGATTCGGAGAGCGTTCTCGAAGACTCGAATGGCTTCCGGCACCCGGCCGTTTAGCGTCAGCATCGTCCCCACCGAACAGCCCGCATACGCGTAGTCTTTGACGCTCACCAACACGTTGAAGACCACCGAGAAGCCCAGCAGCAGCCCCCAACCCCAGCGCACCAGACGCCGCCAAACCGGTTGGCCAGCCAGCCACGCCCCGGGCGTGGCCCGCGCGCGCTCCAATCCGAGGATGCCAACCACAGCCAGCAGCACCAGTGCAGGCAGGAAGTCCACCGCATAACGCATGTCCGCGGCCATGAAGGTGCCAATGGTCAACGCGCAAATCCCGAAGAGCAGGGCTGCTGCCGCTACAAACCAGCGCAAGATCGAGCCCCCCTGACCCGACCGGTTCCGCCACGCCAGCGGCGCCGCCAGCGCCAGCCACACCAGCGGAATGTTCGTCAGGATGCCGAGGGCATCCTCGGCCCCATAGTAGCCCGCTGGTAGGGGTGGCACGGCGATTCCACGCACGAAGGGAAAGCGACCGCTCCACCGCGCCGGCTCCAGAAAATAGACCCGGAAATTAAACCAGAGATAACGAAAACTGAAGAATTGCCTCGTCACCTGCCGTTGCGCGGCCAACTGATAGCGCACGCCGAATTCGAACGGATTATCGAATCGCAGTTCGTTGTAGAGCATCAACCCCAGCCCGATAAGCGTGATCGGGATGGTCGCCGCCATCAGCGCAGCCCAAATCGGCCGCCGCTCACGCCACGCCTGAATCACCGGCACCAAGAGGATGACCGCGCCGAACAGCAAGTTGGGCCGCGCTCCCACCGCCAGTCCATACGCCACGCTTGCCGCCGCCAGCCACCGGCACCTCCGCTTCGGCTCGTGCAACCCGCACCAAATCGCCCCCAGTGCCAGCATCGTCAGCATATACCCGCAACTGGTTGTCACTTCGTGAACATAGGACCGTGGCAACAGCGCCGGCACGCCCGTCGCCAAGCCGAGCGCCAGCGCGCAGGCCGCCACCACCCAGACGCTCACCTCGGAAAAGTAACGCCGCCACAACGCGCGCAGCAAACCCACGCTGGCCAGAATACCTACGGCGCAAAAGATCGTCGCGGCTTGCCGGTCAAACAGGTAGTGACCGGTCAGCGCCACGAACGGCCAGAATACTATCAACGCCGGCGTCACCCCGAAGTACAAGTACAGCCGGCCCTTGTAGTAACTCATGTCGCGCAGCCCGTAAGGCAGATCCTGGTACAGACGATTCGCGGCCGGATCGTAGGGGTCGGCGAGGCGCGCGAACCCGGTCGGCACATCTTTTTTCACGCTCAGATGGCCCTCGCGAAACCCCTGCACCAGTAAATTGTAGTACGCGTCAGCCGGATTCGAGATCAACGATTCCAGCTTGCCCAATGGGGCGCTGTACGCGTACATCCCAATGACCAGCGCGCACACAGCGCCCAGTGATTTCCATGCGTTCTTCATCGCGCTGGCGGCCTTTTCGTCATAACCCTTGTGTCCGTTGAAGGAATACCTCTTGCCTGCCCGACATCAAGTCAAGAATGCGTCGTTGAGCCTGGCTCGCGTCGGCTCCGTCCGACTCGGCTCGGGGGTTACCGTTGCCGCTCGGCTTACTGGCGAGCTTGCAGTCGCGCCAGCGCGTTTCGAGCCGCAGTAAGGTCTGGCCGGAGCTTCAGCGCCTGCTGGTAGTGCTGTATTGCCTCCGGCACTCTACCCGCTTTCTCCAAAGCCACCCCCATATCGTAGTGCGCCTCGGCGTAATCGGGCTTGATCTGTAGCGCTCGTTCATAATGCCCGATGGCATCGCTGACCTTCCCCTCCTGCAAAAAGACAGTTCCCAGATTGTTGTGCGCCTCGGCGTAGTTGGGTTGGATTTGTAGTGTCTGCTCCCAATGTCCTATCGCCTCCTGTAGCCTGTCCAGTCGGACCAGGGCGAGTCCCAGATTGTAGTGCGCTTCGGCGTAATCGGGCTTGAGCCGTAGTGTCTGCTCCCAATGTCCTATCGCCTCCTGTAGCCTGCCCAGTCGGATCAGGGCGAGTCCCAGACTGTAGTGCGCTTCGGCGTAATCGGGCTTGAGCCGTAGCGTCTGCTCCCACTGTCTTATCGCCTCCTGTAGCCTGTCCAGTCGGACCAGGGCGAGTCCCAAATTGTAGTGCGCCTCGGCGTAATCGGGCTTGATCCGCAGGGCCTGCTCGTGGTGGGCGATGGCTTCCTCGATCTTGCCCGTTTGCGCCAAAGCGATCCCCAGATTGTTGTGTGCCTCGGCGTGATCGGGGTTGATCCGCAGGACCTGCTCGTAGTGCCCAATCGCCTCCGGCACCTTGCCCGCCTGCTGTAGTGTGACGCCGAGGTTGTAGTGCGCCTCGACGTAATCGGGCTTGATCCGCAGCGCCTGCTCGAAGTGGGCGATGGCTTCCTCGATCTTGCCCGTTTGCGCCAAAGCAGTCCCGAGGTTGTAGTGCGCCTCGATGTAATCGGGGTTGATCCGCAGGGCCTGCTCGTAGTGCCCAATTGCTTCCGGCACCTTGCCCGCCTGCTGTAGTGTGACCCCGAGGTTGTAGTGCGCCTCGGCGTAATCGGGGTTGAGCCGTAGCGCCTGCTCCAAGTACGCAACGGCTTCCGGCACCTTGCCCTGTGAGAGCAGAGCACCCCCGAGATTGTTCTGCGCCTCGGCGCAACGCTCGACGCTCACCAACACGTTGAAGACCACCGAGAAGCCCAGCATCAGGCCCCAGCCCCAGCGTGCCGCATGCCGCCGCATCGTCCGGTCAGCCAGTGCGCGCTCCAAACTGAGGATGCCGACCACGGCCAGCAGCAGTAGTGCAGGCAGAAAGTCCACCTCATAGCGGAAGCTCGTGCACCAGTAGAGGCCAACGGTCAGTGCGCAAATCCCAAACAGCAGGGCCACGACCGTTGCAAACCAGCGCAAGGTCGAGCCAGCCTGTTCCGACCGATTATGCCATGCCAGTGGTACGGCTAACGCCAACCACACGAGCGGAATATTCGTGAGGATACCGAAGGGAGTCTCAACCTGCATATGGCCCACTGGCCGGGGTGGCACGGCGATGTCATGCACGAACGGGAAATGAGCAACCCAGTGTGCCGGCTTCAAAAAGTACACCCGGAAATTGAACCAGAGGTAATCCAGACTGAAAAATCGCAGCGTAACCTGTTGCTGTCCGGACAACTGGTAATGCTGCCCGAAGTCGAATGGATTGCCAAAGCGCCGCGCATTGTAAAGCATCAACCCCAACCCGATGAGTCCGATCGGGACAGTCGCCGCCGTCAGCACCGCCCACACCCGCCGCCCCTCACGCCGCGCTTGTGCAACCGGCGCCAGCAGGATGACCGCACCGAACAGCAAGGAGGGCCGCGCCCCCACCGCCAGCCCGTAGGCCAGACTTGCAGCCGCCAGCCACCAGCCCCTCCGCTCCGGCTCGTGCAACGCCTTCCAAATCGCCGCCAAAGCCAGCATCGTCAATGCATACCCGCAACTGACGGACACCTCGTGAACGTCACACCGCGCCAACAGCAACGGCGTGAACGTGGCCAAACCCAGTGCGAGCGCGCCGGCCGCCACCACCGCAACGCTGACTTCGGCAAAGTAACGCCGCCAGAGCGCGCACAACAGACCCATGCTGGCCAGGAAACCGACCCCACAAAAAATCACCCCGGCGACTTTTTGAGACAGATAGTGGCCAGTCAGCGCCACATAGGGCCAGAACAACATCACGGCGGGCGTAACCCCAAAATAGAGGTAGAACTTCCCCTTGTAGTAACTCAGGTCGAGCAACCCATAGGGGGCATTGGCCGTCCGATCGTAGGGGTCGGCGAGGCGTGCGAACCCGGGTGGCACCTCCTTTTTCAGGCTGAGCTGGCCGGCGCGAAAACCCTGCACCAACAAATTGTAGTAATTGCCAGCAGCGTTCAGACTCGTCGATGCCAAAAAGCCCGAGTGGGCGGTGTACGCATAAACCCCGCCGACCAACGCGCACACTGCCGCCAGTAATGTCCACGCGCGGCTCATTCTGCCACACCGACCAGCCCCCGGTAACGTTGTCGCAAAAACATCATCGACCTGATGACATTTTATACAGTTCTCCAGTCGAACACACGCGCTTTGTAGAGCGAGGAAGGTGCAGGTTCAGAACATCGGTAACACATTCCAGCGGGCGGATATCCGCCCGCTGGAAACTGCCCAACAGTGATCAAAACATGTAACCTCTAACCCAAAAAGTGTTACCCATGTCTTGACCCACACGTGTTACCTGTGTCCTGATTGTACCGATTCTGGATTCTGTCCTCCGCCCACTCCCCCCATCACCCCGCATGCGGCAGGACCTCGTGCAGACTGACGCTCTCGCCGTCATCGTCCTTCAATCCGTGGAACACAATCGCGGAGAGCACGGTCATTCCACCCAGAACGAGGAACCCCCGATGGATGCCGTGAATCATTTCCGGCCCGCTCGTGTGAAACCGGTCGGGAATGAACAACGCCGTGACCAGCGACGCCGTCGCGATGCCGAAGCTCATCGACATCTGCTGCATCGTGCTCGCAATCGTGCTGGCGCTGCTCGTCTGTTCCTCGGTGATGTCCGCGTACACCAGCGTGTTCATGCTCGTGTATTGCAGCGAGGTGAAGAACCCCAGGACAAACGTCTGCGCCACGATGAGCCAGACCGGTGTGCTCGCGCCGATGGTCGCAAACAGGCCAATGAGCAGCCCGAGCATCACGGTGTTGGATATCAAGACACCCCGATAACCAAACCGTCTCAAAATGCTCGGCATCGCCACCTTCAGGCTCATCGACGCGACCGCCTGGGGCATCATCAGCAGCCCGGATTGAATCGGCGTAAACCCGAGACCCACCTGGTACAGCAGCGGCAGGAGAAACGGGATTCCACCGATGCCCAGGCGCGTGAAATAGCTGCCGCTGACCGACGCGCGAAACGTCCGAATCCGGAACAAGCTCAGCCGCAGCAACGGAAACTCGGTGCGGGTCGCCCGCAGTCCGTAACCCGTCAGAAGACCGGCGGAGATCACCAATAGCCCCAGGATCGCCCGCCCGCTCAGCGTGTGCTCGCCAAACACCTCCAGCACGTACGACAGCAGCCCGATGCCGGAGCCGAACAGGATCAGTCCGACGGTATCGAGCGGATGGCTGTGTTCTTCACGATAGTCCGGGAGATGACGATAGACCAGATACAACCCGAACAACCCAATCGGCAGATTGACGAAAAAGATGACCCGCCAATGAAAGTACCCCACTATCAGACCGCCGGCGATGGGCCCAAGCATCGGACCAATCAGAGTGGGTATCGCCACGAAACTCATCGCGCGGATCAGTTCCGATTTGGCGAACGTCCGCACCATGGTCAGCCGGCCCACGGGCACCATCATCGCTCCACCGCAGCCCTGCAGGATGCGGCACGCAACCAGTGCGTGGATGTTGCTCGAAATGCCGCAGAGAAACGACCCCAACGTGAACAGGCCAATCGCCGACGAAAACACGCGCCGCGTCCCGAAGCGATCGGCCATCCAGCCGCTGATCGGTATAAACACCGCCAAGCTCAACGTGTAACTCGATAGCACCGCCTTCATGCTGAGCGGGGCGACCGCGAGCGCCTTTGCGATGGTCGGGACGGCCGTGTTGAGAATCGTCGTGTCCAGCGATTCCATGAAGAACGCCACGGCAACAAGCCACGGCAACAACCGCTTCACGTGTTCGCCCGGTGCCGCCGGCGGCGCGGTGACCGCGTTGGAATTGACCGGAATCAACTCGCTCCCCGCTTGTCCCGAGTCCCGAGGGGCTCTCCTTTTCTTCCCCTCGCCCCCAACACCACCGCCAACAATACCCCCGCGAAAAACCCGCCCATGTGCGCCAGGTTGTCCACCTGCGGCTCCAATCCTCCAATCGTGAAATCGGCCGCCACCATCAGCGCCAGCACGAACAGCAACCTCCTCCGCAACGCAAAATACATCGGCGACCGCAACCGCCACACCCCCACCGCAAACGCCCCGATGACCGCAAAAATCCCCCCGCTGGCGCCAATCGCCACGTCGTAATGCGCCACTAACGCGCTCGCCAGATTCCCCAGCGCGCCGCCCACCAAAAACACCGCCAGCATCCGCCACCGCCCCATCGTCTTTTCCACCGCCGACCCGAACAACCATAGCCCCACGCCGTTCATCGCCAGGTGCAATAGGTTCGCATGCAAAAACAACGCCGTGAACGCCCGCCACCATTCCCCGTCCTTCACCGTGTCCGCGCTATTGCCCGCCCACATCAGCAATTTCTCCTGCATCTCCCCCCGCAAAAACACGTCGTTCACCAGATGCACCGTCGCCAACACGAGTAGTAGCGATAACGTCAGCCGTTCGGGCCGTCCCGTGTGCATCAGCGCCCGCCATCCCGCCGAATCGTTCTCCGCCCGACGCAACAATTCCTGCCCGTGCGCGTACGCTGGGTCCTGCGCCGCCCAGCATCCACTTCCGCCTCTCCTCTCCCCTGGGGGGAGAGGATCAAGGTGAGGGGCGTTCCCCTCCTCCGCCCGCCGTTCATGGCGAGCCGCATTCTCAGCGAGCCGCAACTGCTCCCGCACCGCCTCCCGCCACAAACGGTTCCGCGGATGCGTCAACCCAAACGCCCGCGTCAACATCCGCGCCGCCTGCTCAAATTCGCCCCGCGCCAGCGCGCACCGACCCCGCCAGTACGCCGCAAATCTCGCATACCCCGACATCGGATGTCGGGGGCGCGCATACTCGCTCTGCCGCAGCAATTCCTCCACTGACTCCCGGTCTCCCGCCAGCGCCGCCACCGACACCCGCGTCGCCCACAATTGCCCCTGCCGCGCCCCCATCGTCCGCGGCGACAACGCCACAAATTGCAAACTCCGCAACGCGCGCTCGAACTGCCCCGTCTCCGCCAGCGCGCGCGCGGCCAGCAATCGTGCCTGCGTCGCCAGTCCCAATGTGCCCCAGTCATACACGCCCTCGTAAAGCGCCAGCGCCCGCTCCCATTGACGCAACGTCACCAATAACGTCAATTCCCAGATCCGCACCATGCCGGATACGGCCAGCGGAATCGGCTGCGCCGCCTGTCCCGCTCCCAGCGGGGCCAGCGCATCGAGCGCCGCCAACGCTTCCTCCCGGTGCCCGCGCGCCATCCGCCGTAGCGCCGCGCCGTGCTGATGATACAACCGTCCCGTTTGTCCCCACGCAAACCATCCCGCCATCCGCCAGAACATCGCCGCGCCGCGCCAGTGCCCGCGCTGTTCTCGCGCCCCCGCCGCCGACGCCAGTACCGGCGGCGCCACGACAAATACATTGAACAACACCCACGCGATCACCACCCAGACAAAGTCATGACTGAAATAAAACGCGCCGCCACACGCCAGCAACGTGAGCGCCAATTGCGCGATCTGCGCCGCATACCACCGACGGTCGCCGCGCAGCAGCGGCGCCAGCTGCATCAGCGTAATGAACAGGATCGGGTAGATATAATAACGTTGAGTCATGCAAGTGTGTGGCAGGCTCTGCCATCTTCGACTCTGAAATCTTCCATCTCGAATCTCAAATCCCGAAACTTTGGTGGTCGTTGGTAGGGCGCGACCGCCGGGCGCGCCGCTCCCCGCTGTGTGAGATCTTCCATCTCAAATTTCAAATCTCTGTGCCCGCCAACCTCTCACGGCAGTACCACCACTTCATCCCCGATCTCCATCAAATCATACAACCGTTCGATCTGCTCGACGCTCATCGCGATGCAACCATGCGTCCACGTCACGTTCGGACACGGCCCGTGCAGGCCAACCTCGCCGCCGAGCGCGGTTTTCCACAGCGGACATTTCTTCTCCAGGATCGCCCCGCGAATTTCGTCGTACTCGGCCTGCGTGATGAGTTTCTCCCGCAGTCCGCGCTCCGCATCTTCAATGTTGGGATAGCTCAACCCGAGGAAACGATGGTACTTACTGTCAGGATTCTTCTCGCAAATGTAAAACTCGCCCTCCGGCGTCGCCAAATCACCCTCGCGCCGCTTGTCGGCGGAGTTCTTGCCGATCACGACCGGAATGCGCAACACCTCCTCCTCGCCATCGAGAAGCACCAGCCTCTTCGCATGTTTGGTAATCACCAGCCGCCGCGCACTCATGTCGCGGAATCCTGCCTACCCATCTCACCCCGGTCAAGCCATACCGCGCTTACACAACGCTGGTAGGGACGCGCCGCCACCAATGGAAGGCGACTTTTGTAGCTGCGGAGCCGAGTCCGCGAGACCCGCGACGGACCCGCCGGGAGCGGAATCCTGTTCGCGGTGTGTTCTCGCCGCGAAAGACATCCCTCATCCTTCATCCCTCCACCTCCGTCCCCTCCCGCCGTTGACTTTTCGCCAGGCCATCCCTATATTGGCGCAGATAAACAAGACAATCTTACTCCTATTTGATTCATGCAAGTCACACGCGCAGGCGAATATGCGATTATCGGGCTGTTGTACCTCGCCAAACAGCCTGCCGATCGCACCATCATGATCGACGAAATCAGTGAGGCCGAGGGCGTGCCGAAGAGTTTCCTCGCGAAGATTTTTCAGTCCCTCGCAAAAGGCGGTTTCGTATGCTCGCATCGCGGCGCGGGCGGCGGCTTCGGTCTGGCCAAGCCAACCGGCGAAATCACCGTGCTTCAGGTTCTCCAATGTGTCGAAGGCGCGTTTGCCCTGCAGAGATGCGTCACCGATGACCCCGAATGCGTCGTCTCGACGACCCGCATGAGCAATTGCACCTTGTGCGCCGTGTTCACCGAAGCCCAGAACCGCGTGAACGAAGTTTTCGCCCGCACCACGATCGCCGACCTCCTCCACCCGAAACCGCAGGTCGCCCAACCAATCAAATCCGCCGCGTCACTGAATTGAGGGACCATGTCCGGCCGAGTTGACCATCCCCTGTCCGAGGAACACGTCCGCGAACTCCTCAAGCGCGTCAAGTTCCCCGGCTTCAGCCGTGACATCGTCAGCTTCGGCATCGTCAAGACGGTCAGCATCACGGACAACAACGACGTCACCATCGCCCTGCACGTTGTGACCCGCGACCAGGCCGTCCCGCAGCAAATCCAGCGCGACGTCGAAGCCGCGCTCCGGGGACGCGAGGGCATTGGCAGGATAAACGTCCAAATGACCGCGCAACAGCCGCCGCAGCAGGGCCAGGTGCCGATGGCTGGCTCGGGCGGCGAGCCGACCCGCCCGCAAATCGCCGGCGTGAAACACGTCATCGCCGTCGGCAGCGGCAAGGGCGGCGTGGGCAAATCCACCGTTGCCGTAAACCTTGCCTGCGCGCTCACCAAACTCGGCCAGCAAATCGGCATCATGGACGCCGATATCTACGGGCCGAGCGTGCCGAAAATGATGGGCACAACCAGTCGTCCCACGATCACGGACGAGAAACTTGATCCCGTCGAGAATTTTGGACTCAAGATGATGAGCATGGCGCTGCTCCTCGACAACGATTCGCCCGTCATCTGGCGCGGCCCGATGATCATGAAGGCCATTCAACAATTCAGCCTCGCCGTCAACTGGGGCGAACTCGACGTGCTGCTCGTCGATCTGCCGCCGGGCACCGGCGACGCGCAGCTTTCCCTCGCCCAAACCATCGCGCTCGATGGCGGCGTGATCGTCACCACGCCCCAGGACGTGGCCCTCGAAGTCGCCCGACGCGGCATCGCCATGTTCGAGAAGGTCAACGTGAAGATCCTCGGCATCATCGAGAACATGAGCTACTACGTCTGCCCGCATTGCGGCAAGCACGACGACGTCTTCGGTCACGGCGGCGGCAAACAGGAAGCCGCCCGCCTCGAAGTCCCGTTCCTCGGCGAAATCCCGCTGTTCTCTGACATCCGCATCTGCGGCGATAAAGGTCTCCCCATCGTCGTCGCCGCACCCGACAGCGAACCCGCCAAAGCCTTCACCAAGTGCGCCGAATCCGTCCTCAAACAGCTTGCGTAGGGTAGGCGTCTCGCCTGCCGCCGTTCCCCGTGCCGTTGCCTTCTGCTTGGAGGGCCACGCTCCGTCGTGGCCGCATCGAATGAAACGCACCAGCATTGACAGACGCTTCATACACCACTACATCATAGGTATGGCCGTCACGGACGAACAGCTCTTCGCCAAGCTCAAGGAGTGCTACGACCCCGAGCTGCCGTGTAACATCGTCGACCTCGGCCTCGTCTACGACGTCCGTCGTCAGCCCGTTGAAGGCACTCCCGATACGCGTATCGACGTGAAGATGACCCTCACGTCGCCCGGTTGTCCGTTGGCCGCCCAGATCTCCTCACAAGTGCAACGCAAACTCCTCGAACTCCCCGGCGTCAGCGAAGCCAATGTCGAAGTTGTCTTCGATCCGCCCTGGTCACTCTCCCGCGTCACCCCCGACGGCAAAAAAACCCTCGGCCTGCCGTAGACGGTGTGCCCGTCTCCTCGGTTGGTGTTCCATCGCTATTCATTCGTCGGGCTCCCCCTCACCTTAATCCTCTCCCCCGAAGGGGAGAGGAGACGACGTGCGTCCCCCTCTCCCTTGTTGTGTAAGGGAGAGGGTCGGGGTGAGGGTTCGTTTTTCCTCCTGCCGCAACCGTCTTTGCCCGTTGCTTTTTGGGCTGTAGGCCGCTATGCTGTTTCGGTAATTCGTCATGTTCGTCCGGGCAAACATCTGGCGTGTCCTGTTGACTGCGGGCTGTCTGTTCGTCCCGTGTTCGTTAACACATGCCGACGATTCCAATTCACCCGTAATCGCAATGCCGCCGGCCACGGTCTCGACAACGGCAACAAACCCTGCAACCCCCGCAGTGCAACCCTCCGACCCCGAGCGGTTCTTCAGTCAATACTCCAAAGCGTCCGATCTCGTCCGCCAAAATGCCCGGCAGGAAGCATCGGTCATCATGGATTTGCTCTGGCGCAACCTCAGCACTTCGCCCTGGTTCGAGATCGCCCTGCTCAAGCACGCGGAATTGAACGAAGCGTCGAACGCCCAGGTCGCCGCGCAGGACTACGACGTGTTGCGCAAGCGCGTCGAGAACGCGCCGTACTTTCAGGGCAATGTCGAGCGTGCCGCCGTGTTTCGCACCGCCCTGCTCGGCGCCGTGGGACGCGGGATCGATCGCCTCCACATCCAGAGTATCCGCGAAGGCCTCAGCCGCTATCAGGCCCGCTATCATCAGTTCCCGGAATCACTCATCAAACTCGCCATCTTCAACTACGTCGATATGACCGCTATCTACGATTCCAATAACCGCCTCTTCCGCTATACCCCGACGGGCATCCAGTTTGCGCCCACCATCTCCTATCAACGCTACGATCTGGCGTCGCTACCGGCCGAACCCTTCTACGTCACCTCACCCAAAATCAACGGCACGACTCGCGTGGACGACAAGACCGGCAAATACGCCGCGGTCATTCTGGTGCCGGAGCGCATCGATTGGCAATCGGTGGTCGAAGGCCAGACGCTGGGAGGTTACTTCGTCGCCTCGGTCGATCGCGGCGGCGCGATCGTCTGCACGCCGGAGCGCATCCTCGTCCTGCCGGTGCCTCAATGACCAACTCGCCACGCGTCCGTCGCCTCCTGACGTCGAAACTGGTAGGCTGACACCACAATGAAACTGACCTTCTTCGGCGCCACCCGCACCGTCACCGGCTCGAAGTACCTCTTGCAGGCCAACGGCAAAAACATTCTCATTGAATGCGGCATGTACCAGGGCCGCAATGCCGACTGGAAACAACGCAACAGTCGTCTGCCCTTCGACAGCACCAAGATCGACGCGATGCTTCTCAGCCATGCGCACATCGATCACACCGGCATCATTCCCGTCCTTGGCAGGAGCGGTTATCGCGGCAAAATCTACTGCACCGACGCGACTGTCGATCTCTGCCGCGTGATGTTGATGGACAGCGCCCATATCCAGGAACAGGACGCCGCGTTCATCACCAAGAAAAACGCGAAGAAAGGTCTGCCGCCCGCCGTGCCGCTCTACACCACCGCCGACGCGACCGCCGTCCTCGGACAGTTCCAATCGATTGGCTCCTACAATCAGCCCACCGCCATCACCGACGGCATTACCGCCACCTGGCTCGACGCCGGCCACATGTTGGGTTCGGCGATGATCATCATTGATATCCAGGAAGCCGGACGCAAAGTGCGCCTCGCCTTTAGCGGCGATCTCGGTCGCGGCCACAACGATATCCTCAGCAACCCCGACCACCCGCGTGCCGCCGACTACCTGATCACCGAAAGCACCTACGGCGACAAGGTTCACGAGCCGCTCGACGACGTCAACGACCGAGTCTGCGCCATCGCCAATCGCACCCTGGAGAAAAACGGAAAGATCATCATCCCCTCGTTCGCCGTCGGACGCACCCAGCAGTTGCTCTATACGTGCTATCAGATCACCCAGAGCAAGCGAATCCCGCCGTTGCCCGTATATGTGGACAGTCCGCTGTCCCTGCAAGCGACCGAGGTCTATAAGCATCACTTCGAGAGCTTCAACCAGAAATTCCGCGACGTGATGATGAACGCCAGCAATCCCTTCAGCGCCTCCAATGTCCACTACGTCCAAAGCGTCGACGAATCAAAAGCCATCAACAATCTGACGAAACCCTGTGTCATCATTAGCGCCTCCGGTATGGCCGACGCGGGCCGCATTCGCCACCACATCAAGAACAACATCGAAGATGACCGCAACACCATCCTCATTGTCGGCTGGTGCGCCCCACATACACTCGGCGCGCACCTCGCCTCCGGCCACAAAGAGGTCAGCATTTTCGGCGATCCCTACAAGGTCCGCGCCACGATTGAAACCATCGACGCGTTTTCCGGTCATGCCGACAAGAACGAATTGCGCGACTGGGCCAAACAGGTCACCGGCGCGCTCCGCGGCATCTTTGTCATTCACGGCCAGGAAGCACCCGCGCAGGCATTTGCCGAGACATTGCGCACGCTGCATCCCAACGCCAACGTGCGGGTCCCCGAATTCGCTGAGTCCGTGGAATTGTGACCATCCTCGCGGCGTTTGGAGAAATAGAAAGGGCCGCGCGGTTGGCGTGGCCCTTCCAAAACTGAAACGACTTGTGTCCGCTTACAGGCTTTCTTTGAGTCCCTGACCCGCGCTGAAACGCACGGTCTTGGACGCCTTGATCTGAATCGCCTCACCGGTCTTTGGGTTGCGACCCGCGCGCGCGGCCCGCTTGCTCACGCGGAATGTGCCGAAACCAACGATCTGCACCGGCCCGCCGTTCTGGCATCCTCGTTGAATCGAACGGAGCACGGCGTCCAGCGCCCGTTCCGCTGCCGCTTTGCTGACTTCTTTCCCCATTTCCTTCTGCACGACATCGACCAATTGCGCTTTGTTCATGACTCCTCCTAGGTTACGAAACGTTACATTATGGCTGCTCGCGGCCGCACAGTGCCCGCTACGACCGCCCGTCTTGGTTTTTTCTGCCACAGACGGCGGTCACCGTCAATCAAATTCCCGACGTCGCAACCGTGGCAGTAGGGATGGATCAGGGGACCGGTTACCGACGAGGAGAAGAATCAGTCGTCCCATTGAACCGCAGCCATTACCGCCCACAGAATGGAAACCACAACCAAGAGCACCGACGGCCACGGCGTCAGGACCTGAAAATCCAGCGAGAGCAGGGCGGACAAGTCGAGTGGCGGCAAGCTCTCCCACGGAAGCCATCGAATCGCCAGCGCCGCCCCAATGGCCGCGGCCCCCAGCAGAAGCGCCGGGCGCAACCAGGAATGACGGCGACGCTGTGGCAGCGCGGCAATCACGCGGGCCGTGAAACCACCATCATCGATATACGTGTTCTGCTCGCGCAAGAGCGCGTCCAGTGGATCCATCTCTTCAGGCGCGTTCATAATCTTGATAGCCCGACAACCATCGTTTCAGTTTCTCTTTCCCGCGCAGCACGTTGGTCTTCACAGTACCCAAGGGGCACTCCAACACCTGCGCCGCCTCCTCATGCGTCAAACCGTTCTGACAGCACAACACAATGGCCGCCCGCTCGCTGGAATGTAATCTCTTCAACGACTCGGTCAAGTCCAGCCGCAACTGGCTGACCGACTCGCGGGCGGGTTGCGCTGCTTCGGCCTGCGATTCTTCGATCTCGTCCAACGCCAGGTCTTTCCTCTGGCGAGCGACGCTGCGAAACTCGTTTGCCGCGATTCCAAACAGCCACGTCGAGAACCGCGCCCCGCCTCGATACGTATGCAGTTTTCGCCAGGCTTTCACAAACGTCTCCTGCGCCAGATCGTCCGCCAAATGCGTATCGCCGCGCGTCATGCGCGCGAGGAATGCGCGCACGGGCGATTGATAGCGCCGCACCAACTCGGCGAAGGCATGCTGGTCTTCGCGCGACAGGACCCGGACGATGAGATCGGCGTCGGTCACGGACTTGCGTTATGGTTTGGGTGGTTGCGTGTTGCTCTGATGTTGTCGTTCGACCAGCCAGGCAACCAAAAACGCCACGCCGATGAACAACACGATCCATCCGCCCTTCTTGTCACCGCCGTGCCCTGCTATCAACAATGCCGCGCCAATTCCGGCCAAAACCAGTCCGGGGAAAAGACCGCTCTTACGCGCCGGGTTCTCCCCGGTGCCATGGGGACGCTTGCTCCTCAACTCCGCAACCAATTCGGGTGTAATCGGCATACCCTTGTCAATCATCATCCGCAAGGTCTCATGCGCCAGCTTGGTGCGACGATGGTGGAAATAGGCGGCCACAGCAACAATGGCCACCGGCATGCCGAAGGTGCATACGATGGCCACGATACTCACCAAATGTTTCCCCGCTTCAGCGTACCCACGCGTTGCCCGTGGCGTTTGGATATCCACCCCGCCCGGTCCACCGATATGAACGCCGGTCTCGTCGATCCGCACATCGGAATTTCCGTCGCCCGACCGGCTCTTCGAGTTCAGGTTGGTCTGCGCCGCAGGAACATTGGCCTCCACCACCGGCGCGGATGCGGTGACTGCGGCGTTGCTCGCCATGTCCTCCGCATAGACCGTCACCGCCGACCGTGCTTGTGCTGCGCCGACCACCAGCGCAATCAGGGTTACCGCGATGATTCGTGTGAATGTAAATGTCTTCTTCATGGTCTCCTCCACTTGTTTCCCAGTGTGACGCATCAGGGACAAGTTTTGGATTCAAAAATCGCGGCGTGATAGTCTATCGACGGCAAAAAAGGTGCGCGGATTCGCGCATCCGGCCCAGATTAAGCTTTTAGCGTTGACCTTGACAAGAATAGGCCATACAATCAGGGCTAAAGGGACAATTCCTCGGGGCCGCAACACATTCAGAAAGTGATCCACGATGATCAGAATTACCAGATTCCTTGCCTGTTTCCTCGCCTGTATTTGCTTGTCACGCACCGCATGGGGATGGGGGGCGGAAGGCCACATGACCGTTGCCCAAATCGCCTACAATCACCTCAGCCCCGCCGTCAAAGCCCAATGCGACGCCCTCATCGCCGTATCCCTGACATACTCGAGTACCGCAAGCACCAATTTCATAACCGCCGCCTCTTGGGCCGATGATTTCAAAAGCAGTTTGGGCACAGGCACTTCGCACTACATTGATTTGCCTCTCTGTATCAATGGCATGGTGGGGAATACTGGGACTTGTACCGATGGCGTGTGCACCAACAATGCCCCCCCCGGCGTTCCCAATGTCGTCACAGCTCTCGCCACGAACATTGCCATACTCCAAAATCCCAATGCGGCTCTGACCAACAGGGCCACCGCCTTGCGATATGTGATCCACTATGTCGGCGATGTCCAGCAACCACTCCATGCCTCCAACGGCATTTCCACCAACCACCCCCCTTCTTCCGGCGGCGATGGCGGCGGGAACAGTTTCAGCCTCAAGGGCACTTGGAGTGAACTCCATGCTCTCTGGGACGCCGGCGGCGGATATCTGAATGACTCCGGGATTTCCCGTCCGATGTCAGCATCGGGTTACGCCACGATCAGCAACAAAGCCGCCGATGTTGAAACCACCTATCCCTACAGCCCGAATATCGGCACAGTTCCCGACCCCATGACCTGGGCCACGGATAGCTTCTATTACGCGGAAACGGTCGCCTATGCCAACATCACCGAAGGCGGCACTCCCACCACCAGCTATCTTAACAGCGCCTCGTCCTGCTCGAAACAGCGCATGGCCGCAGGCGGAAAACGCCTCGCCGACTTGCTCATGACGATCATCGTCACCAACGCGGCGAGCTTCACCGCCAGCACGACCAACGGCCCGTCCCCATTGACCGTAACTCTTACAGATACATCTTCGGGGAGCATCACCAACTGGTTCTGGAACTTTGGGGATGGCAAGACAACCAACTTCACCGCCTCGGCCAATCCGACGCATACCTACGCTGCGGGCACCTACAACGTAACCTTGATCGTCAATGGTTACGGGGGCCTCAGCACCAACATTCAGGCCAACTACATCACGGCGGTGGCCTGTACGCCGCCAACGGCATCGGTCAGCGGCGGCCAGACGATTTGCCCGGCCGGCTCGGCGACAATTCAGGCCTCACTGACGGGCACGGGTCCGTGGAATGTGACGTGGCTGGATGGCACCGGCGGCACCAACTACTCGCAGAATGGAGTCGTTACGGGTCCTGCCACACGCACCGTCAGCCCCAGCTCAACGACCACGTACACCGTCACCGCAGTATCGGATGCTTCGGGTTGCTCCGGCGGTACGTCCTCCGGCAGCGCGACCGTCACAGTCAATCCGACGCCGTCAACGCCGACGACCAGCAACAACGGCCCGATCTGTTCCGGCAGCACATTGACGCTCAGCACGCCGTCGGTACCCGGCGCCACCTACAGTTGGACCGGCCCGAACAGCTTCACATCGGCACAGCAAAACCCGTCTATCTCAGGCGCAACGACTGCCGCCAGCGGCGTTTACTCGGTCACGATCATGGATGGCAACGGCTGCACTTCGGCCCCCGGCTCAACAACCGCCACCGTCAACCCGATCCCCGCCACGCCAACCGCCAGCAACAACGGCCCGATCTGTTCCGGCGGCACCTTGACGCTCAGCACGCCGACCGTCCTTGGCGCCACGTACAGTTGGACGGGCCCCAATGGCTTTACATCGGTTCAGCAAACTCCAACGATTCCAAATGCAACGACCGACGCCAGCGGCGTTTACTCGGTCACGATCACGGATGGCAACGGCTGCACTTCGGCCCCCGGCTCAACAACCGCCACCGTCAACCCGATCCCCGCCACGCCAACCGCCAGCAACAACGGCCCGATCCTGGCAGGCAACACCTTGAACCTGACCGCCAGCTCGGTCGCCGGTGGAACCTACAACTGGACCGGCCCGAACGGGTTCACGTCGACCGACCAGAACCCGTTGATTCCAAACGCCACGTCTGCGGCCGCCGGAACGTATAGCGTCACGGTCACGGACACCAATGGTTGCACGTCCGCCGCCGGGTCAACGACCGTGCTGGTTATGGCGCCGCGGATCACGTCGATCACAAAACTGGGTAGCGATATCCTCATTACGTGGGCCACCATCGGCGGGACGACCAACGCCGTACAGGCGACAATAGGGACCCCCGATTACAACACCAACTTCCTCAATATCAGCGATCCGCTCGTCGTCACCGGCAGCGGCAACACCAGCACCAATTACACGGATCCGGGCGCCGTCACCAACTCGCCCGCGAAGTTTTACCGTATAAAGCTGGTTCCGTGAAAAATGGATTCAGGGGTGCAGCCGAAGGGATAACACGGCAATCGAACAACCGAAGCCGCGTTCACAACTCGGTGAATCATCCGCGGCTGCACCCTTCCTAATCAGCCCCAGCTTCGATCTCCGCGCTTTACCACCACCCCCGCCGTGTGGCTCTGTAACGGCGCTTCTATGAAGCGCCGCGTTCCAGATTGGACTTAACGCCACCCACGCAAATTCAATTGTGCCGATGATTTGGCCTGACCCAATTCATTCGTTCTCACACCCACAACTGACGATCCAGCGTGCGGTACTGGATCGCTTCGGAAATGTGCTGGGACTGGATTGTGTCGCTACGATCAAGGTCGGCAATCGTGCGCGAGACCTTCAGGATGCGGTCGTAGGCCCGAGCGCTGAGATTCAACTCCGTCATCGCCATCTTCAGCAACTGCTGGCACTCGTCGTCAAGCTTGCAGAATTCCTTGATCTCTTTCGGCGCCATCCGCGCGTTGGTCTTGCCGAATCGCTCACGCTGCACTGCTCGCGCAAGCTCCACCCGTTCGCGAATCTTCTCCGACATTTCGCCTGTCGCCTCGCCCGCCATCTCCTTGTACTTCACCGACGGAACTTCGACGTGGATATCAATGCGGTCGAGCAACGGCCCGGAAATCTTGTTGCGATATTTCGTGATCATGTTCGGCGAGCAACGGCACTCGCGTTTCGGATCGCCGTAGAATCCGCACGGACACGGATTCATCGCGGCTACGAGGATGAAGTTGGCGGGAAACGTCATTGTCCCCGTGGCGCGCGAAATCACCACGCGCCCTTCTTCCAGCGGTTCGCGTAATGCTTCGAGCACGTCACGATGAAATTCAGGTAGTTCATCAAGGAACAACACACCGTTGTGCGCGAGGCTGATCTCGCCGGGCGTCAGATTCGCCGTGCCGCCCAGCAAACCTGCGTTGCTGGTTGTATGATGCGGCGCGCGGAACGGTCGTGTCGCCACGAGCGCCTGACCTTTTGGCAGCAACCCCAGAATACTATGAATCTTTGTGGTTTCGAGGGCCTCTTCGAGATTCGAGTTCGGCAGAACCGTTGGCACGCGCTTCGCCAACAACGTCTTCCCGCTGCCCGGCGGCCCAATCATCAAAATGTTGTGGCCGCCTGCCGCGGCAACTTCCAGCGCCCGCTTGACGTGTTCCTGCCCCTTCACATCGATGAAGTCGACGTCGTAATTGCGCTGTTGCTGAAAAATCTGCGACGGATCTTCACGAAGCGGCTGCCACTCGCGTTTACCCGCGAGAAATTCCGCCACTTCGCGCAGGTTCCTGGCCGGATATACGTCGATGCCCTGGACCACTGCCGCTTCGGGCGCATTGTCCGCGGGAACAATCAACCCGCGCTTCTTCTGCTCGCGCGCGCAGATCGCAATCGGCAGCACGCCGTTGACGCTGCGCACTTCGCCGCTCAGCGCCAACTCGCCCACGATAGCGAACTCGTCGAGGTTCGGCGCGACAATCTGCTCGCTCACCGCGAGGATCCCGACGGCAATGGGAAGATCGAAACTCGGCCCCTCTTTTTTCACGTCAGCGGGCGCCAGGTTAATGGTCGTCCGACCCATCACGTATTTGAACCCGCTGTTTTCGATCGCCGTCTTGACCCGGTCCCGCGACTCCTTCACCGCCGCATCGGGCAAACCCACGATGATCACCGCCGGCTGACCCCACCCCGCGTTGACTTCGATCTCGATGGGATAGGAATCAATGCCCAGAACCGCCGCCGAATGGACTTTGGCAAGCATCAAACTATTGTAGAAGACGCGTGCTATCTGTCGAGCAATTAAGCCCGTAGGAACACGCTGCCTGTCCCGATTCCGAGATCGGAGCCGCGGGTCCGCCTACGGCCTTGTCGTGGGCGACTGACGGACGCGCTGTCCCGTGTTTGCCGTCCGCAAGTCAGCTTCTCCATTGATACATCGCTTCAGCGCGTGCAAGGACTTTGACCCGCAATTGGCTGAGGACATTTTGGCTTTGCTTGATGCCTATGCCAAACTTCCAATAAAATTCTAGCGCTGCCGCCAACGCACAAGCAGACCCGGTCAGGTTTACGGAGGACGCTAAAAAGTTCCCCGCCTTGGATGTCACGTCGAACACGGAATGCGGAAGTTCAGCAGCGCTGACTGCCCGCTCCAAGGGAGCAATCACAAGAACCGAGCCGAAGGTGTCTGCGGGGCAAGATGTTACGGACATATCGCACTTTGTAACCGAACCGCGCCGCCAAGTCGAACGCGTTTTGTCTCGGCGCGGCCCTCTTGTCAGACAGACCGCCGTCGGATACTCTCGGTCGAAGAATGTTGAAAAGTGGGCAGGCCCAGATGAAGCAACCGCGCACAGGCACCGATTGGCTCACGTTGGCCAAACTGCTGGTGGGGCTCACGTTTATCGCGTACCTGCCGGCCCTGCGCGGCGGGTTCGTCTTTGATGATGGCCCGCTCATCATCGTTAACCGGCTGGTGAGGGCGCATGACGGACTTTATCGGTTTTGGTTTACCGCGGAAGCGGCTGATTATTACCCACTGACAGGGAGCTTGTGGTGGCTCCAGTGGCGGGTATTTGGCTACCATGCCATCGGGTATCATGCGGTCAACGTCTTGTTGCACGCCGCCAACGCCGTCCTGATATGGATGATCCTGCTGCGCCTGAAGATTCCAGGAGCCTGGCTGGCCGGGGCCGTCTTTGCGGTCCATCCGGTGAACGTGGCCACGGTAGCCTGGATCAGCGAACAGAAGAACACGTTGTCGATGCTATTCTCCGCGGTGGCGATTCTTCTGTACTTGCGATTTTACGAAGACGACCGATGGCGGTGGTACGGTTTTTCATTGGCGGCGTTTCTGCTGGCGCTGCTCAGCAAGACAGCGGTTGTCATGCTGCCCGTTGCGTTGCTGGGTTGCGTGTGGTGGATGCGGGGGCGGCTGCGACGGAAGGACTTCCTGTGCAGCGTGCCGTTCTTCGTCCTTTCCCTGGCGTTGGGATTGGTGACCGTCTGGTTTCAGCTCCATCGGGCCTTACAGGGGCATCTGGTTCGGAGTGACGGCTTTCTTGCCCGCTTGGCCGCGGCGGGATGGGTCCCGTGGTTTTACCTGTACAAGGCGCTCCTACCGGTCAATCTGACCCTGATGTATCCGAAGTGGTCGATCGATGTTTCGCGCTGGGCTTCGTACGTTCCGGGAGCGCTGCTGATCGTTTGTTTCCTGGTTTTTTGGCGGGAGCGCAGGACATGGGGACGTCCGCTGTTATTCGGGCTCGGCTATTTTCTCGTTATGCTCTTTCCGGTGCTGGGATTCTTCGATCAAGGCTTTTACGCCTACTCGCTGGTCGCTGATCATTGGCAGTACCACTCAATCGTCGGAGTCATTGCCCTGGCGGTCGCCGCCGGGGAAGAGGTATTCCGTCGGATCGGCCACCAGCATCGTCGGTGGGGAATGACCGTCGCCGTCGGGATGTTGGCAATGCTGGGTGCGGCAACCTGGCAGCGCGATGGCGTATACGCCACCGATGAAACGCTCTGGCAGGATACCGTAGCCAGGAACCCACAAGCTTGGAGCGCCTACACCAACCTGGGGGCAGCCATGAAGCAGGCCGGTAAACTTGAAGCTGCGGTCGGATGCTACGAGCAGGCGCTGCGCCTCAAACCGGATTCAGCGGAGGCACACAACAATCTCGGCGATGCGTTACGGCAACAGGGAAAGCTGCCAGAGGCGATCAGTCACCTCGAGCAGGCGTTGCGGATCAGGCCCCATTATGCCGAGTGCCACGGCAACCTTGGGAATGCGTTGGCGCAGCTCGGCAGAGACCAGGAAGCGATCAGTCACTTCGAGCAGGCGTTACAGATCAATCCCGACTTCGCCGAGGTGCACAACAATCTCGGAAATGCCTTGCTGGGGCAGGGTAAGGTATCGGAAGCGGTCGAGCACTACCAGCAGGCACTGCGGATCAATCCCGATTTCGCCGAGGCGCATCTCAACCTGGCAACCGCGCTGGAGAAAGCAGGCCGGGCACCGGAGGCGATCGAGCAATACGAGCAGGCACTGAGGCTCAAGCCTGATTTGACCTCCGCAGGATACGCCCTGGCGCGGCTGCGGGCAGGTCAGCAGCGGTGAAACCCTAAGAAAGCTGGTCTGTTCGACACCGGTCCCCCACCGCGCCGATTCCCTGGCACCGCCACAGTTCATTTGACGGGCTGCCCCCTCACCTTGATCCTTTGCGACCTGGGCACAACGTGGTCGCTTCTCGTCTGACTCGATTCCCCCCGGAGGGGAGAGGAGACGAAGCGCCTTCCCCTCGCCCTTCTTAAACAGCTAAACACAAAACTGTTCCCTGTCTTCCGAGAGGCCGGTCTTCGGAGCGGCCTCTTGTTTTCCCCTCTCCCTTTTTAGGGAGAGGGCCTGCCCGCCGTAGCCCGCCGTCTGGCGAAGGCGGGTCAGGGTGAGGGTTCGTTCTCCAGCCGTGACGCACTCATCAAATCAAGTGCGTCGCAGCGCTAGCCAACAGATTTTTCACATCCAGCAGGCTTCGGGATCCCATCGGCCCGTGTCGTGCGCGGTCGGGCCTTTGGCCCGGCAAGGCAGGAAGATCTCACAACAGCGGGTTTGAAGCCCGAACAGAACTCGAGCTTCAAACGTCTCACCCAAAACAAACGGGTCGTCCCGAAACCGGGACGACCCGTAAGGATGAAGCAAACTTCAACTACCGGCTAGGAGCGACGACGGCGGATGCCCAACAAGCCGACGAGCCCTAGACCCACAAGCATCACAGTCGATGGCTCGGGAACTACAATCGATATCGCCGTGAACTCCGGAAGTCCGCCACCGGCAAGAGCGCTGCTGGGGTATACCGACAGGAACCCGTAAACGTTGCACGCTCCGGTCGGGACGGCGGTGCCACCCAACGCGGCGGAAGTAGAGTAGGATGTGACGTAATCGAACATCTCCATGCTGCCCGTGCTGTCCGTGATCGTGTAACTCTCATCGACGAGGTTGGCCTGGGAGTTGTTCGGGAACACGCTTTGGAAGCTACCCGTGCTGCCGGAGAATGTCACGTTGTCCACCTCAATATACCAGCCCGCAACGCCAACTTGATTGGTAACCAACGCGGGCGTATTGATTTGATTAATCGTGAAGTTCGGCGTGGCGGGTGTTGCATTCCCAGAGGAAACCTTGAATATATAGTTCGCCGAATAACTGATCTGGTGCGCCGAGCTCGTGGCAAACGCCAGCTCTGGGATCGAGTGATACGGAGCCCAAAAACCATTAACCTTTATTGCATCGCCCACAGCGGGAGTCGTGTAGCTGTTCGTACTAATAGTATTCAGAATGCTGGCCGTGGTGAACAGATCCAGTGACCCGCTCCCATCCGCAACAAGCAGCGACCAGCCAGTGAAGTAACGTCCACCGAACGTACCAGGCTGTGATGCGATGGCGGTGATGACAGGGTATGAGCCTGTGTTATAGCTGTCGTCGTAAGCGACGGTGTTGCTCGTCGCATAATACTGCTCGATGTCTGCCGCGGTATCGGCGTATACCTTCACGCCCGACAGCACCACTGCCGCTACGATTGCTCCTGTAAACAGTAAACTCTTCCTCATGACAAGTCCTTTCGTGGATTTGGTTGGCGTACTCTTAGAAATTCTCATTTCCCTACCCTTTCTCGCCTGTCCCTTTTTTCGTTAGACCTTCTTTGCCTGCACTCCCCTCGCAGAAGTGCACTCTACGTTCTCCGAGTCCCGATAATATAGAACCGCCATTTTTTTGCAAGACTTTTCTTGCACAATCTTGCAGAAAATTTCGTCAAGAAGCAGCGCCGAACGTGTGTCAACCACTCTTGTTCCAACTGGTAAACTGCCTGGTTCCCTGCAAAATCATGGATTTCGCGGCGGGCGGCCCCGATTTGCCCAATTTTCATGCGGCATGCCGAGCGGGATGCCGATTTTCCGCAGATCGAGAGGAACATCTTCCGGTAAACCCGACGCACGTACCGTCCTTGCGCCAAGAAATATCCATTATTTCAAGCATATGGCGGATTGGTCGCGTTCGTGGACTCGCGGCTTTCCTTGGGCCAGTCAATCTCTCCCCTGCGACTCCATCCCTCTTATTGATGGTTCCGCAATTGCGCGAGCGCATCTTTGGCGGCAATTAAATCCGGTCGGAGTTTCAGAGCCTGCTCGTATTGCTCGATGGCCTGGGGTATCTGGCCTTGTTCGCGCAGAGCGTTTCCAAGATTGCAGTGCGCCTCGACGTCATCGGGCTTGAGTTTCAGCGCCTGCTCCCAATGCTGCATGGCTTCGGGCACCCTCCCCGATTGCGCCAGGGCAATCCCCAGATTGTCGTGCGCCTGGGGATAATCGGGTTTGATCCGTAATGATTCCTCGTAGTGCCCAATCGCGCCCTGCACCTTACCCTGTGTTAGCAGAGCGTTTCCAAAGTTCATGTGTGCCTCGGCGTAATCGGGATTGATTCGCAGCGCTTCCTCGTAGTGCGCCATCGCATCCTGCGCCTTGCCTTGTGTCAACAAAGCGTTTCCAAGATTCACATGCGCCTCGGCGTAGCCGGGTTTGATCCGCAGCGCCTCTTTGTAATGTCGGATGGCGTCGTCCGTCTTGCCCAGCTTCGCCAACGCCGCCCCGAGATTGACGTGAGCCGCGGCGTAGTCCGGATCGATCCGCAATGCCTGTTCGTAGTGCGCAACGGCCTCGGAAACCCGATTGACCTGCATCAGCACATTCCCCAGATTACAGTGGGCCACGGCAAGGTCGGGTCGGAGGCGCAACGCCTTTTCATAGTGCGCGATCGCTTCGGGGACTCGGCCGAGTTGCGCCAGCACATCCCCAAGATTGCCATGCGGCTCCGCATAGTCAGGCTTGATTTGCAGCGCCTGCTCAAACTGACCAATCGCGTCCTCTGGCTTCCCCTGACGCGCCAGGGCCAGCCCGAGGCTGTTGTGCGGCTCGGCGCAATTCGGGTTGAGGCGCAGCGTCTGCTCGCAGTGCCAGATGGATTCCCGCAGTTCGCCCTTCTCGGTGAGCACGGCGCTGAGATTATTGTGGGCCATCCAACAGCCCGGATTCTTGGCCAGTGTGTCCCGCCATAGCGTTTCGGGACTTCGGTAAATCTGCCCCTGCCGCCACGTCAGCAGCGCCAGCGCCGCCACCACCACCGCCGCCGCGACCATCCTCAACGACCGCGTTCGAATCACGGTCGTTCCCGCCGCCACCATGGCGCAGATCAATCCGATGCTGGCCAGGTATTGAAAATGATCCGCTACAAATGAGTAGCGCATCGGATACACATTGAAGAACCCCAGCGCCGGACCGAGCGTAACGATGAAAAATGCCACGGCCGCGGCCGGCCCCCGCCCGATTCTCCTCTGCCACCTCCACAACGCCACCATCGCCAGAGCCGCGCTCGCCGGGAACAACCATTGCCACAATTGTCGGGCATCGATGGTCCACCGCGGATAAATGAAGGTCAGATTCACAGGCCAAACCAGCTTGGCCGCGTAAAACCAGAGCGCGCGGCCGGCGATCAGCACCCGATCGAACAACGTGAACGACCACTCCGCCCCCCGCGCACCTGTATAGACAGTTTCCACCCAAACCGTGGTCAACCCCAACGCCACCCCGACCGCAAAGAAGGGCAAGAGCGGCCAGAGGTCCCGGACGGTAATCCTTCCGCGTTTCCACCATGTCAGCAGCAGTATCGACACGGGCAGTGTGCACGTGACCGTCTTGCTCAGCATGGCGCAGCCAAAGAACGCCAACGCCAGCCAATAAAATCCCCAGCGTCTCCTCTCCGGAGGCGGGCTGGTCTCCAAGGGACAAAAGCGCAAGAACGCCAGCAACGACAACAGATAAAACGCGCCGGAAAGCACGTTCTTGCGTTCCGATATCCACGCAACGGACTCGACGTGCACCGGATGAATCGCAAACACCGTCGCGGCCAGCCACGCGCCGGGGATTCCGAGTTGCTCCAGCAACTGCCACAGCAACACCGCATTCAGCGCCTGGAGCATCACGTTGACCAGATGGTAGCCGAACGGATTCAACCCCCAGAGATGGTAATCGATCCAAAAACTGGTGTGCACCAGTGGATAGTATTGGTGCGTCGCGCCGGGATTTGTCCAGATCGTCGCCAGACCGCAGACCGTCCGTAACGCCCGGCTGTCGGTCACATGAGCATCGTCATCCCAGACGAATCCGCTGGACAGGGCCGGGATGTACGCGAGAAACGTGAGAACCACCAGCAGGATGGCCAACTTCAGAACGCTGGTGCCGTTTCGCGACTGCTTCGTGTCGGTCGTCCCCATCTCTCAGTATCCTGCGACGGAGTGTATCCCCCAGATGTCCGACTGACAAGCAGGCCACGAAATTCCGATCTCCTACTGACCCGGCCGCAATCGCGCGAGCGCGTTTCTCGCCGGGGCAAAATCCGGCTGGAGCTTCAGCGCCTGCTCGAATTGCTCGATGGCCTCCGGCGTACGACCCAACTTCTCCAGCGCGAGTCCCAGATTGAAATGCGCTTCGACGTAGTCAGGCTTGATCCGAAGCGCTTGCTGGAGGTGCTCCACCGCCTCCGTCACCTTACCCGCCTGGAACAGCGCCTGTCCCAGATTGCAGTGCACTTCAGGGGAACCGGGACTCAGCCTCAACGCCTCCATGAAATGTGCCAGGCCATCCCGATTGCTGCCGACTTGCGACAAGGCAATCCCAAGGTTGACGTGTGCTTCGGTATAATCAGGGTCCATCCGCAGCGCCTGCTTGTAATGGCCAATCGCCGCTTGCAGTTGGCCCGCCTGCCAGAGTGCCTGCCCCAGGTTATAATGCGCCTTGGCATAATCGGGACGAATCCGCAATGCCTCCTCATAGTGCCCGATCGCCTCCTGCGCCCGACCCATCCTGTCCAAAGCAACGCCCAGATTGACTTGTCCCTCGGGGGTGTCGGGTCCGATCTGCAGCGCCCGCTGGTAGTGGTCAATTGCCTCCTGCACCTTGCCCGTGTGCAGCAGCATGTCTCCCAGGTGGTAGTGAGCGCGCACACTGTTGGGGCATTTGGCGAGAGTGTCGTTCCAAATGGATAGTTCGGTGCGATAATCTTCATTGCGTCGCACTGTCAGCCATCCAAGCCCCACGGCCAGCGCCAGAAACACTGCGCCGCTGCGCCGCCCCAATAGGGTGTTGATGCCCATGACGCCCAGCGTCACCACCGCTGCCAACGGCAGGTACATCCGGTGTTCCGCCATCGGCTGTCCCGTCACAGGCACCACGCTGGATGTCGGGGCCAAAATCACGAAGAACCAGATGCCAACAAGGCCGATGGCTGGTCGCCGCTTCAGTTCGACCAACACGCCCGCGATCAGGACGGCCAACATCATCGCGCACAGCGCCACTTCCCCGATACGGCCTATCGCCACAAAATCCCCATAATCGAAAACCAGCGGATGTGGCCAGATTGCCAACCACAGGTAATGCACCACCGCTCGACACTCGACCAGCGCATAAGCCCACCAGGTAATCCCAAGGCCATAGCCGGCACCGCGGTAATGCAACCCCACCATCAGATAGCCCAGCAACAACCAGGTACCGGCCAGCCCCAGATACAACGGCCGGTGCCGCGTCCATGTTTCCCGGAAACTCCCGCTCACAAATGTCCGATCGTACAACAGCACTATCACGGGAGCCGTCACCATCACTTCCTTGCTCGCCATGCCCAGAAGACACGCCACCACGGAAAGCGCGAACCACCAGCTCGATCCATGGGAGCCCGTCCCACGAATGAAGCAATACAACGTCAGCAGATAGAACAACCCCATCAACGACTCGCAGCGTTCGGATATGTAGGTCACCGCTTCCGTCTGAAGAGGATGAACCGTCCATAGAACCGCCACCGCCAGCGCCAACCGCAGCGCACATGAACTAAATCGCTCCCGCAACACCGGGCTCAACAGTGTCCGCCGTGTGATCCCATACAAGGTCAGGCCCGCGAGAATATGAATGGCCAGATTGAGCGCGTGATAACCCCAAACGCCCGTGCCTCCAAGGGCGTAGTTGATGGCAAACGAGAGGTTGACGATGGGGCGGCCCCCGACCAACGAGGCGGCCGAAGGCGACAGCGCATCCCAGATCGGCCACAAATGACGAATCTTTGGGTTATCTATGACCGAGGGTACATCATCGAAGAGACATGGTACCGCGAAGCTGTTGTGGTATACCGCCAGTGCTGCAAGGATGATAACGCCACTACCAAGAATGCTGCTCCACCGGTGCGATGATGAGCCGGCCCCCGTAGTATTATTGGTCGCCCCAAGGGCTGTTGCGCCTTCCAACATGCTCGAATCGTAACAAGGCCCCCTGCGCCAAGTCCAGTGTTTCGCCCATCCGATCAGTAAATATACGGCTCGGTCAGGTCGAAGGCGTTCTGGATAAGGCGGATATCCTCGGGCCGGCGGGCGCCTTTGCGTTGGACAACTTCGACGACGTCGAAACGGAAATGAATCCTGGGGTTGCCGAGAAGTCGGAGATAGTCCAGCGCCGCCTTGCTCAGGTTGCGCTGTTTTTCGTGATCGACCGCTTCGCTCGGCGCGCCGAATTCCTCCGTTTCGCGGGTCTTGACCTCGACGAACACGAGCCAGTCCTTGTTGCGCGCGACGATATCCACCTCCGCCTTGCCGCTGCGGAAATTGCGGAGCAGGATTTTGTACCCGTGGCGGCTCAGGTATTTGGCGGCGGCTTTCTCGCCGCGCGCGCCCATAATCTGACGCGGCGTGCGGCGGTCTTGCTTTGGTTTGAGCCAGCCGAAGAACATTTTACATCGCGGCAAACTCCGCCTGCACGGGCTCGATGGCCTCGCGCACGGGGGCGAAGGATTTGCGGTGGACAGGCGACGGGCCGTATTGGCCGAGTGCGGCGAGGTGTTCGGGCGTTCCGTAACCCTTGTGCCTGGCAAAGTTGTATTGCGGGAACTGCTCGTGAACTTTCAGCATCATCCGGTCACGCGTCACCTTGGCAATGACGCTGGCGGCCGCAATGGAAAAACTCTTGGCATCGCCCTTCACAATGGCCGTCTGCGTCACGCCGATCAACGGCACGCGCAGGCCATCGACCAACACGTGATCGGGGCGGACCTTCAGCCCGTCCAGCGCCAACTGCATCGCGCGCCACGTCGCGCGGAGGATATTGTAATGGTCGATGACATCGACATCGGAAACGCCGACGGCCCAATGGAAATCCGCGTTGGCCGTCAGCTCGGCGTAAATGTCTTCGCGCTGGTGTTCGGTGAGTTGCTTCGAATCGGTGAGCGTCTTGTGGCGAAATTTCTCCGGCAAAATTGCCGCCGCTGCCACGACAGGCCCCGCCAACGGCCCGCGCCCCGCCTCGTCGATACCGGCAACAACCTTCGCTCCGTTCTTGTACGCTTTCTTTTCGTACCGGAGCATGGCGGGCATCGCTGGTTACGCTTCCGCGACCTTGGTGGCGGTTTTGCCGATGCGTTTGCGCAGGTAGTAAAGCTTGGCGCGGTGGACGTTGCCCGCCCGCTCGACTTCGATCTTTTGGATGAAGGGCGAGTGCAGCGGAAATATACGTTCGACACCTTCGCCGTAACTGATGCGGCGGACGGTGAACGTCTCGGCAATGCCGCGTCCCTGTTTGTTGATGACGATGCCCGAAAACATCTGGACGCGCTCGCGGTCCGCTTCCTTGATGCGCGAATACACCTTGATGGCGTCGCCCACCTTGAACGGCACAATGTCCGTCCGCAACTGCTCCGCTTGAATTTTCTCAATCACATTCATGTTCTTACTCCCCTGTTATCGCGCAACGCGTCTGAAATGCAAAGTTCAATCTTCCTTCAACAAATCCGGTCGCCGTTCCCTCGTCCGCTGCCGCGCCCATTCGGCACGCCATTTGGCGATCGCCTCGTGGTTGCCGCTCAGCAGCACCTCGGGCACCGTCAAGCCCCGAAACTCGGGTGGCCGCGTGTACTGCGGACCCTCGAGCAGCCCGTCCGTGAACGAATCATCATCGGCACTGTTCTCGTCGCCCAGCACACCCGGCAACAGCCTCACCACCGCATCGACAAACACGGCCGCCGCCAGCGCGCCGTTCGTCAGCACGTAATCACCAATGCTGACCTCGTCGTTCACCAGCGCCGCGCGCACCCGTTCATCCACGCCTTCGTAATGGCCGCAGATGATGATCAGGTGCGCCACGCGGGAAAACTCCTCCGCCCGCGCCTGCGTCAACGGCGAACCTTGCGGCGTCATCAACACCACCCGCGAATCGGTCCGCCGAAATTTCTCCACGGCTTCAAAGATCGGCTCGGGTTTCATCAACATGCCCGGCCCACCGCCATACGGCTTGTCGTCCACGACGCGGTGTTTATCGTGGGTGAAATCGCGCAGGTTGTGAACCCGAACGACTACCAGTCCCCTGCTCTGTGCGCGTTTCAGGATGCTTTCTTCGAGCGGCCCCTCGAAGATGCGCGGGAACAACGTCAAAACGTCAATTTCCATTCCTGCCCCGCAGCGCGAACCGCCGTTAGTTTGCCGGGGCATCCGCAGCCGGCTCGGCCGGCGCCGCCGACGCGGTCCCTTCGGGACGCCGCCCTTCGGGCTCAATGATTTCAAGCATGGCGCGCTTGCCCTGCTTGGCCGCCGCGCTGGTCAGGAGCGTGCGAATCGCCGTGATGGTGCGACCGCTCTTGCCGATGACCTTGCCCACATCGGTCTGGTTGAGCCGCAGTTCGAAGACCACGACGCGTTCCCCGTCCACTTCGCGCACATCGACCTCTTCGGGGTGATCGACCAGTGCTTTCACTACGAATTCGACAAACGCTTTCATGTCGTGCTCCCGTCTATGCGGCCCGCCATGGTCGCGTCACGCGTCCGCGACGCGGCGATGGATATCCTCAGGCCACCGCTTTAACTGCCCGCTCCGCTTTCTTCAAAATGCTGCGCACGGTGTCGCTGGGTTGAGCGCCCTTCCCGATCCAATGCTTGGCTCGTTCCAGATCCACGTGAAAATTGTCGTTCGCCTTGCGCGGGTCATACGTCCCAATGTTTTCAATAAACCGGCCATCTCGTGGACTGCGCCCATCCGCCACTACGATACGATATATCGGTACGTTCTTCGTTCCAACTCTCCGCAATCGAATTCTTACCGCCACTGTCTCACCTCCCTAATCTCATCTTTGGCAAGACACCCTTGCGGGCCATGGCCTTCTGCATCTTGCCCATTTCCTTCATCATCTTCTTCATCGCGTTGAACTGCTTCAGCAGGTCATTGATCTCAGCCACGCTCGTCCCGCTCCCGCGCGCAATGCGCGTTCGCCGCCCGGCATTCAAAATCTCGGGACGACGACGCTCCATGGGTGTCATCGACTGGATGATCGCCTCAATGCGCTTCAGTTGCGACTCGCCAACGCTGAGGTCAGGCATTTTACCCATTCCCGGCAACATGCCAAGCAGATTCTCCAGCGGCCCAAGTTTCTTGAGCTGTTGTAGTTGTGAGAGGAAATCTTCCAGGTTCAGGCTCTGGTCAGCGATTCTGGCCTGCATTTCCTCGGCCTTTTCTGCGTCAAACGTCTCCTGCGCCTTCTCGACCAAGCCCACCACGTCGCCCATCCCGAGGATCCGGCCCGCCATCCGCTCGGCATAAAATGGCTCCAGGTCGTCCAACTTCTCGCCCACGCCCGCAAACTTGATGGGCTTGCCCGTGACCGCGCGCATCGACAGCGCCGCGCCGCCGCGCGCATCGCCATCGAGCTTCGTGAGCACGATCCCGGTAATGGTCAGCGCCTTGTCAAAATGCTCGGCGATATTCACCGCCTCCTGCCCCGTCGCCGCATCCGCAACCAGCAAGATTTCTTGTGGCGCAAGCGCTTCCTTCATGTGAACCAGCTCCTGCACGAGTTCCTGATCGATGTGCAACCGGCCAGCCGTGTCAAAGATAACCAGATCTCGCTCCTGCGACTGGGCGAAGGACATCGCCTGCTTGGAGATTTTCACCACATCGGTTTCGCCGCGCACCGAAAACACCGGAATCTGCACTTGTTTGCCGAGTGTCTCCAGTTGGTCAATCGCCGCAGGCCGATACACGTCGCATGCGACCAGCAATGGCTTGCGTCCCTGTTTCGCGAGCAGCTTCGCCAGTTTCCCGCACGTTGTCGTTTTGCCGCATCCGTGCAACCCCACCATCATCCAATTTCCGGCTTTGGAGTGCGCCGACTTGTCGGCGCTTTGCCTTTCGTCTTCCCCCATCAACGCCACCAGTTCATCATGCACAATCTTGATGATCTGTTGTCCCGGGGTGACGCTGTTGAGAACCTCTTGTCCGAGCGCCCGTTGCTTCGTCTTCTCAATGAAATCCTTGGCGACCTTGTAGTTGACGTCGGCTTCCAGCAACGCCAGCCGCACCTCGCGCAACGCATCGGCAACGTTCTTCTCCGTCAACTTGCCGTACCCGCGCAGGTTCTTGAACACCGCCTGCAGTTTCTCTGAAAGGGAATCAAACATGGTTGCTCGCCGCGCGAAATATCGACGCAGTCAGCGGCAAGGGCAAGGAAATTTGCCCGCAAAAGCCAAGGGCGGGCCGAAGCCCGCCCTCATCTTCGATCCAACTCACGTCCTCCCGCAAATCTCGCTATTTCGTGGGCGACTGTTCCTTGTCCATGTCTTTTAGCGCCTTCTCACTCGGCGACTTAAGCCGATTCTGTTGTAGCGCTGCGTTTTGCTGCACCTGCTCCAGATACTTCCACGTGGCGTAGGTGACGCCGACAATCAGCGCAAGAAACAACAGCTTTTTCATGGCTACTCGGACACGCGCTCGATCTTTGCCCCGAGATGCCGAAGTTTCTGGTCGATCCGCTCGTAGCCCCGGTCCACGTGATAGATGCGATTGACTTCCGTCTCGCCGTCGGCGCACAGGCCCGCCAACACCAGGCCCGCGCTCGCGCGCAAATCACAGGCCATCACGGGCGCGCCGCTGAGGTGTTTGACGCCCTTCACTATCGCACTGCTGCCTTCAATCGAAACGTCCGCGCCCAACCGCGCCATCTCGCTGATGTGCATGAACCGGTTCGGGAACACCTTCTCCGTAATCACGCTGATGCCCGGGGTGACGGTCATCACCGCGCTCATTTGCGCCTGCATGTCCGTCGGAAAACCGGGGTACGGCATCGTGATGACGTCCACGGGCTTGAGGTCGCCATTGCCTTTCACGCGAATCGTGCCGTTGGCCCGCTCGACGGTCACGCCAGATTCCTCGAGCTTGTCCCGTACGGCGCACAGATGCTCGGCGTGCGCTCCCTTGATTTCGATGTCGCCGTTCGTGATCGCGGCCGCCGTCATGAATGTGCCCGCCTCGATGCGGTCGGTGATGACCTTGTGGTCGGCGCCATTGAGCACTTCCACGCCTTCGATCTCCAGAATATGGCTGCCAGCGCCTTTGATCTTCGCGCCCATCTTGATGAGAAAGATCGCCAGGTCTTCAATCTCCGGCTCGCACGCCGCGCCTTCAATCCAGGTCGTCCCCTTGGCGAGCACCGCCGCCATCATCACATTAGCCGTGCCCAACACGGTCGAACCGAACCGCCCACCCATGAACACGTCCGAGCCGGTCAATTCGTTGCACCGGGCGTGGACGTACCCGTTCTCGACGAGCACGTCGGCGCCAAGGCGTTTGAGTCCCTTGAGATGCTGGTCAATCGGACGATCACCGATGACGCAGCCGCCGGGCAGCGAGACTTTGCAATTATGCAGGCGGGCGAGCAACGGCCCGAGCAGGCACACCGACGCGCGCATCTTGCGCACCAGCTCGTAGGGCGCCACGCCGAGCGGATGTTGCGCCTGGATCTCAATCACTCCGTCCGTCTTGTGATGCGTGACCTTGACGCTCAGCCACCGCAGGATGTCGCACATGAACTGGATGTCGCTGAGATTGGGCACGCCACGGATGGTGCACGGCTCGCTGGTTAGCAACGTCGCGGCGATGATGGGCAGGGCCGCGTTCTTCGAACCGCTGATCTCAACGGTCCCCCGAAGCGGATTGCCTCCGCTGATAATAATCTTTTCCATAGCCCCCTCCTTGGCTTGAGCTATCTGTCTGCTGTTACGGCCGACGGGCTTCCCCAAACCCGACGTTTCACTTCCGAGGCTGAGCCACGATCACGCGCTCATGCCCCTGCAAATCCTTCACAACCTCGACCACTTCATAGCCTTGTTGGCCGAAAAAATCTTCGACAGCCGGTCGCTGCCCGGCGCCAAGCTCCAGCGCCATAAATCCGGAGGGAGACAGAAAACGCCTGGCATTCATGACCAAGCGTCGGATAACTTTGAGTCCATCCTCACCCGCCGTCAGCGCACGCGCAGGCTCAAAGTCTCTGACCTCCTTGGGCAGCTTCGCCATTTCCCCATCGGCGATATACGGTGGATTCGACACAATCGCATCCACGCGCAAGCTGTCGGGCAGAACCTCTAGCAAATCGCTTTCCAAAAAGCGAATGTTTTTTTCGAGTTGATGCAATGCTGCGTTCCCGCGCGCCACGTCCAATGCCTCCCGGCTCACATCCACCGCCGTAATTTCCGCCCCGGGCAGTCTCTTCGCCAACGCAATCGCAATACACCCGCTTCCCGTCCCCACGTCCACAATCTTCACCGCCGTTTTCCGCTCTCCGCTCTCCGCTTTCAACCTCCCCACCACCGTCTCCACCAACAACTCCGTCTCCGGCCGCGGGATCAACACCCGCTTGTCCACCATCAACCTCAACCCGCAAAACTCCGCCTCGCCCGTGATGTATTGCAACGGCTCGCCCGCCACCCGCCGCTTCACCATACCGCGCAACGCCTCCAACGTTGTCTCATCCAGGTCGCGCTCAAATTCCAGATACAGTTGCAACCGCTTCTTCTTCAATAAATGCGCCAGCAACAACTCAATCGTCAGCCGCGGACTCTCTATCCCCTGCTTCTCAAAATACGGCGTCGTCTTGTTGATGACCTCAAGGATCGTCACGCCGCGAGGATAGCACGACCAGAGAACCCGTTGAAAGCGCGCTCTCCCACCCCTCCCGTGCCCCGACTCTGGCCTCATTTTTGGCTTCGTAATGCAAACGAACCCACCGCCAATCCGCGATGCCACTCTCCAACCCTCTGTCCCTCAAGTAGATCAAAATATTACCTGCTCCAAGAAGTTTGGGGTTGTTTCGCAATTTCCACTTTTCGCACGACCCTTGGTCCTCGGTCTTAGCGCTCCGTAGCCGTGTTGGCCGAACGGTTGCGCGGTCCTGCTGCCTGTCGCATCTCCAATCCCGCACAGCCAAGTACCGAGAACCGGTCTCATAATTCAAACTGGCCCCAACCTCGGATGATAGCATCTCAGCCGAGGTTCCCCAGTTGCGCCCTCTCAAACATGGCTCCCCGCTTTGAACGGTTTGAGAACCTTCCGGTTTAAACTTCGGAGGGCTGCCATTGCGCCGTCGGCAAATCTTCGGCGCGTTTGCGACCTGGACACGACGTGATCGCGTCTCGAGGACTCGGCTCCATCGGACTCGGCTTACCGGCGAGCTTGCAGTCGCGCGAGGGCGTTCTGCGCTTCGGTGTAATCGGGATTGATCCGCAGCGCCTGCTCGTAATGTTCGACTGCCTCCTGCACCCTGCCCGCTTGCTCCAAGGCGGACCCGAGATTGTAGTGCACAACAGAGTCATCAGGTTTCAGACGCAGCGATTCCTCCCACTGCTGCATTGCCTCCTGCATCCTGCCTGCATGGGCCAAGGCGCTTCCCAGATTGTTGTGCGCTTCATAGAAATCGGGCTTGATACGCAGCGCCTGCTCGTACTGTGCAATCGCCTCCGGCACTCGGTCGACGTGCAACAAGGCGACCCCCAGATTGCAGTGCGCCTCGGCGAAATCGGGGTTGATCCGTAGCGCTTGCTGGTACTGTACAATCGCCTCCGGCAGTCGGCCGAGCTGCACCAAGGCATTCCCAAGGCTCTCGTGCGCGTTCGCGTAATCCGGATTAATCCGCAACGCCTGCTGGTAGCGCCCGAACGCCTCGGAAACTTTGCCTACCCGGAATAGTTGATTGCCCAAGACGGTCTGTAGCTCGGCATAATACCCAACGCCCGCTAACAGGTTAAACGCCACCGAGAAGCCCAACAGCAGGCTCCAGCCCCAGCGCACCGCACGCCGCCGAATGGGCCGGTCAGCCAGTGCGCGCTCCAATCCAAGGATGCCAATCACCGCCAGCAGCACCAAGGTAGGCAGAAAGTCCACCTCATAGCGGGCACACGCGCAGTAGAAGAGGCCCACGGTCAAAGCGCAAATCCCCGAAAGCAGGGCCACCGCTGTCACAAACCAGCGCAATGTCGATGCCTCCTGCCCTGACCGGTTCCGCCACGCCAGCGGCACTGCCAGCGCCAGCCATACCAACGGAATGTTGGTCAGGACGCCGAAAGGGCGTTCCGGATAGTGATGATCTGGCGGGACGGGCGGCATGACGATTCCCTGCACGAAAGGAGCGCGAGCCGTCCAGCGCACCGGCTCTAGAAAATAGACCCGGAAATTGAACCAGAGATAATGCAGGCTGAAGAATTGCCGCGCAATCCGCCGCTCGACGTGCAACTGGTAGTGCTGGCCGAATTCAAACGGATTGTCAAAGCGCAGGCCGTTGTAGAGCATCAACCCCAATCCGATAAGCGTGATCGGGATGGTCGCCGCGAGGAGGAGAGTACCCATCTGCCGCCCCTCACGCCGTGCTTGTGCAACCGGCACCAGCAGGATGATCGCGCCAAACAACAATGAGGGCCGTGCGCCCACCGCCAGCCCATAGGCCAGGCTCGCGGTTGCCAGCCACCAGCCCCTCCGCTCCGGCTCGTGCAACGCGCACCAGATCGCCGCCAGCGCCAGCATCGTCAGCATATACCCGCAACTGACCGGTACTTCCCATACATCGGACTGCGACAACAGCACCGGCACGCCCGTAGCCAAGCCGAGCGCGACCGCGCAGGCCACGACCACCCCGAGGCTCGCTTCGGTAAAATAGCGCCGCCACAACACGCGCAGCAGGCCCACGCTGGCCAGAAAACCTATGGCACAGAAGATCGCCACCGCCTGACGGTGAAACAGGTAGTGACCGGTCAGCACGGTATACGGCCAGAACAGTATCAAGGCGGGCGTAACCCCAAAATAAAGGTAGAGCCGGTCCTTATAGTAACTGAGGTCAAGTACCCGAGAAGGTCGAACATACGTGGACAGATCGTACGGGTCAGCGAGTTCCGCGAGTCCGGGCGGCACCTCTTTTTTTACGCTGAGTTGGCCGGCGCGAAAGCCCTGCACCAACAAATTGTAGTAAGCGTCCGCCGCATTCGAACTCAACCGTTCGGACACGCCCGGTTGGACCACACACGCATACACCCCGATGACCAATGCGCACACGGCGGCCAGTGAGATCCATGCGTTCTTCATTGTGCCACACCAACCGGCCCCGTGTAACGTTGTCGCAAAAACATCATCGACCTGATGACATTTTATACGCTTCTCCAGTCGAACACACGCGCTTTGTCGAGCGAGGAACCGTAGGGGTGCATCTTGACACTGTCACCG
>PLTX01000023.1 GCA_003164675.1 Verrucomicrobiota bacterium
CGGCGCAGAATCCCGACGTATTTTTCCAAGCCCGTGAGGCGTGTAATCCGTTCTACAACGCCTGCCCGGATATTGTGCAGCGCGCGATGGACAAGTTCGCGGCGCGCACGGGCCGCGCCTATCATCTGTTCGACTACTACGGAGATCCGAAGGCAAACCGCGTCATTGTGTTGATGGGGTCCGGTTGTGAAACCGCGCAGGAGACGGTTGACTACCTGATGAAACGGGGCGAGCGGGTGGGCCTGCTGAAGGTGCGATTGTACCGCCCGCTCGATATGGCGCGATTTGTCGCCGCACTACCCGTGAGCGCCACAAGCCTCGCCGTCCTCGACCGCACCAAGGAACCCGGCGCGGCGGGCGAGCCGCTCTACCAGGATGTCCTCACGGCCCTTCGCGAGACGGGGCGCAATGTGCCCGTGGTCGTGGGCGGACGATATGGATTGTCGTCAAAGGAGTTCACGCCCGCGATGGTCAAGGCCGTGTTTGACAACCTGGCGGCGAGCAAACCGAAGAACCATTTCACGGTCGGGATCAATGACGACGTGACGCACACCAGCCTCGATTTCGACGAGAGATTCTCGACCGAGTCCGATCGCACGGTGCGTGCGGTGTTCTACGGCCTCGGTTCCGATGGCACCGTGGGCGCAAACAAGAACTCGATCAAGATCATCGGCGAAGACACTGACAACTACGCGCAAGGCTACTTCGTGTACGACTCGAAAAAGTCGGGCTCGACGACGGTGTCGCATCTGCGGTTCGGGCCGGAACCGATTCGGTCGACGTATCTGGTCAGCCAGGCCAACTTTGTTGCGTGTCATCAGCCGATTTTCGTGGAGCGGTATGACATTCTCAAGGACGCGATCCCCGGCGGCACGTTTCTGCTCAACACGCCGTACAGCGCCGAGGAAATCTGGGGCAAACTCCCACGCGTTTACCAGGAGCATATCGTTGCCAAGAAGCTGAAGATGCATGTCATCGATGCCGTGAAAGTCGCGCGTGAAAGCGGCATGGGCGGGCGCATCAACACCGTCATGCAAGTGTGTTTCTTTGCGATTTCGGGCGTGTTGCCGCGTCAAGAGGCCATCGACGCCATCAAGAAGTCCATCAAGAAGACCTACGGCAAGAAGGGCGAAGAGATCGTCCAGATGAACTTGAAGGCCGTGGACAATACGTTGGCGCGCCTGCATGAAGTGAAAGTCCCGGCGCGCGTCGACAGCCAGATTGAGTTGCCGCCGCCCGTGCCAAAGGAAGCGCCCGAATTTGTTCGCAGCGTGCTCGGTGAAATGATCGCGGGCTGCGGCGATCGACTGCCCGTGAGCCAACTGCCCTGCGACGGAACGTTCCCGCTAGCGACGTCGCGTTGGGAAAAGCGCAACATCGCGCTGGAGATCCCGGTGTGGGACGCCGCGGTGTGCATCCAGTGCGGCAAATGTGCGATGGTCTGTCCGCACGCGGTGATTCGGGCAAAGGTGTACGAGCCGAAAGCGCTTGAATCGGCCCCGACAACTTTCAAATCCGTGGACGCGCGCGACCGTGATTGGAAGGGGCTGAAGTTCACGATCCAGGTCGCTCCCGAAGATTGCACAGGCTGTGCCCTGTGCGTGGACGTTTGTCCCGCCAAGAACAAGAGCGAGCCGCGGCGGAAAGCCATCAACATGGCGGCGCAGCCGCCGATTCGCGGGCAAGAGGTGAAGAACTGGGACTTTTTCCTCAACATTCCCGAAATGGATCGACGTCGGCTCAAGGTGGGCAGCATCCCCCACCAGCAGCTGCAGCAGCCGTTATTCGAGTTCAGCGGCGCGTGTGCGGGCTGCGGCGAAACTCCCTACGTGAAACTGGTCAGCCAATTGTTCGGCGACCGCGCGATTGTCGCCAACGCCACCGGCTGCACGTCGATTTATGGCGGCAACCTGCCGACGACCCCGTGGGCGACGAACAAGGACGGGCGGGGCACCGCCTGGTGCAACTCGCTGTTCGAGGNNGGACAATGCCGAGTTCGGTCTTGGCTACCGTGTGTCCTTGGACAAGCAGAAGGAGTTTGCCTCCGAGTTGGTGAAGAAGCTCGCGCCGACAATCGGAGACAAGCTGGTGGACGCGATTCTCGCCGCGGAGCAGAAGACGGAAGCCGACATCTTCGACCAGCGCGAGCGCGTCGTCGAGTTGAAGAAGGCGCTGCAGAGAGTCGACTCGGTCGAAGCACGCGCTCTCCTTGGCGTTGCCGACACTCTGACGAGAAAGAGTGTGTGGATCATGGGCGGTGACGGCTGGGCGTACGACATCGGCTACGGCGGACTCGACCACGTCCTGGCGAGTGGTCGCAACGTGAATGTTCTCGTGTTGGACACGGAAGTGTATTCGAACACGGGCGGCCAGATGTCGAAGGCCACACCGCGCGGCGCGGTGGCCAAGTTTGCGGCGGGCGGCAAACAACTGGCAAAGAAGGACCTCGGCCTGATCGCGACGACGTATGGTCACGTGTACGTGGCGAGCGTGGCAATGGGGGCGCGCGACGAGCACACGTTGCGGGCATTCCTTGAGGCCGAGAGCTATGAGGGGCCGTCGCTCATCATTGCCTACAGCCATTGCATCGCGCACGGCATCAACATGACCACCGCCATGCAAGACCAAAAAGCGGCCGTGAACTCGGGACAGTGGCTGCTCTACCGTTACGATCCACGGCGCGCCGCCGCCGGCGAGAACCCGATGCAACTCGACTCGCGGAGCCCGAAACAGAAGCTCGAAAAGTATCTGCTGATGGAGAATCGCTTCAAGATGCTCACGAAGAGCCATCCCCAACGCGCGAAGGAATTATTCCAGCAGGCGCAACTCGATGCCGATCGCCGTTTCAAGCGTTACGAGCACCTGGCCGCGTGGAAGCCGAACGGTCAGCCAGCGCCTTCCGAAGTCCCGCCGCAACCCGCATCGCCAACAACAGCTGCATCGCCAACCACATGAGAGGTGACCCATGGATCTACGGACAACCTATCTGAATATGACGCTCCGCACGCCGTTGGTCGTCTCCGCTTGCGCACCCTTGTCGGAAGACATTGACAACATCAAACGCATGGAGGACGCAGGGGCATCGGCGGTCGTGCTCCATTCGCTGTTCGAGGAGCAGTTGCGACAGGAGACCCGTGAACTGGATCATTTTCTCACGCAGGGCACGGACAGCTTCGCGGAAGCGCTCAGCTATTTCCCCGAGCCGGCGCAGTTCCACCTCGGCCCGGAAGCGTACTTGAATCACATCCGCAAGGCCAAGCAGGCCGTGGACATTCCGATTATCGCCAGCCTCAACGGCGCGTCGACGGGCGGCTGGATCAAGTTCGCCATGCAGATCGAGCAAGCGGGCGCCAATGGACTTGAGTTGAATATCTACCATATCCCCACGGACAGAAACCTGAGCGGCGCGGCCATCGAGCAAACGTACATCGACATCGTCAAGGCCGTGAAAAGCGCCGTCACGATTCCCGTGGCGGTCAAACTGAGTCCGTTCTTCAGCAACATGGCGAACATGGCCAAGCAACTCGACGACGCGGGAGCGAACGGGTTGGTGCTCTTCAACCGATTCTACCAGCCGGACATCGACCTCGAGGAACTCGAAGTGCGTCCATCGATTATCTTGAGCACGCCGCAGGCGCTGCGGTTGCCAATGCGCTGGATCGCCATCCTGTTCGGGCGGATCGACGCCGACCTCGCCGCCACCAGCGGCATCCATCAGGCACCGGATGTGCTGAAGATGCTGATGGCGGGTGCGGACGTGACCATGCTGTGCTCGACTTTGTTGACGCACGGGATCGGGCACATCCGCGTCATCGAAAAGGAAATGAGCGATTGGATGGAAGAGCACTGGTACGACTCCGTGGAACAGCTCAAGGGCAGTTTGAGCCAGATGCGCTGTCCCGATCCGAGCGCGTTCGAACGCGCCCAGTACGTGCGCGCGCTGACCACGTATAAGCCGATCCAGTCGACCGAAGAGCAGTGAACCCGATGAAATACACGCGCGAGGATGCCCTCAAGAGAGTCCGCGAGTTTCTCGTCGCCAACACGCGCCCGGAGGAAACCACCTGCGAAGCGACGGCGCGGTTGGGGATCTTCTGCCACGGCTACGACCGCTGGACGCTGGAGCAATTGCGCCATCTCTACCCCTGGCTCGCGAAGAAGATGCCACCCGACACGCCGCGAGAAGATTTCCTGAAGTTGATCGTGGCGTGGGACAATGCCCGCCAGCTCGTGCACAAGGTCTCCACGACTTGCGATGCGCACACCGCCGATCACGATGTCTGTCTTGGTTTCGACCGCTTCAGCAATCAACAACTCAAGCGGGTGTTCCCCCAACTGTTCCAACCCGACGACGAAATCACCCAGTGGTGAACCGTCGCGACGACACGATCTTCTTGTCCCGAGTTCGCCGAGGGGCTTGTCCCGAGCCACGAGGGGCTTGTCCCGAGTTTGACGAGGGGCTCCCAATCTGACGCGACGAGCCCCTCTGAATTGCAGGGCGACCGGCCCGCTTGCCGCAGTCCTGTAGTCACGGCGCTCTGTCGCCGTGCTCCGTGGTTGTCATGCTGAGCTTGTCGAAACCGCCCCGGGCCGTGACGGCAAATCTCTGTCGTTTCTGCGTCTGCTTCCGTTCCCCCGCCTGTCCCGAGGGGCCAGCAAAACCCCTAAGCCGACGGAGTCAGCTTGTTTTGTTTCAGCCAATCCACTCGTCACGTGCACGGATCGAATACACGGGATCCCCAAGACCAAGGAGCCCAATCAGCTTATTGTTCGATTCATCGAGAACTAGAAAACGCAAACGGCGATGCAACACAGAGATTCCAACCTCTGTGCCCTCAGCGCCTCTGCGTGACAGAACCTGACTTCCGCTCCACGCTCCACGCTTCTCCCCGCCCCTCGATCACTCACGCCCCTTCACCGCCCACCCAGACGGATGCGAGTGGGTACTGGTACGTTTTGAAATGGCCTGTGGAGGAATCTGCTTCCCAAGCCCTGCGAGTTGTGGCATGTTCCCGCCATGCCTAAGCGGTCAAGGAAGAAGCCAGTCGAGCCCGATGTAAACCAGATCGCCGCCCGGATTGTTAGCCAATCTACTGGGCAGCCCATCCCAGTTGAGAAGCCACAGAAGAACCCCGCCGCCGTCGCTCTTGGACGACTAGGAGGATTGAAGGGTGGTAACGCGAGGGCCAAGAAGCTTTCAGCATCGGCCAGAAGGAAAATAGCCACGGATGCCGCTCGCGCCAGATGGAACAAGCCAAACAGCACAGCCAAGTAGAAATTTCTTTTTGCGATGTATGGCGTTTCGTTGATAATTCTTTCCGCTCGTAACATCCTCCACATAAGCCACTAGTAATTTTTGTCGCGCAATGTTGTAGAATGTCACCGAAACATCGTTCTACAGCATTCCGACGATTCCACTTGAATCCGGGCACATCTTGCGATACCGGTTGGCCCAACGGAAAGGAGTACACATATGAGTGACCATATTCAAAAGACGGTCGAGGACTTGCAGGCGCAGATCAAGACCCAAGAGGCAGACCTGATTGCGAAGAAGAAATTGGTGAATCAGCTATGCCAGATGGCAGGCATGGCGGAGGTCTATGCGGGCGCCTCGCTCGCGGCTGAATCTACGTCCGCCGCACTTCGCAGTGACCAATTTTACGGCAAGCCACTTGCCACGGCGGTCCGTGAGGTCCTGGAGCTTCGTAAGGCGGCGGGTTTTGGAGCCACCCCGGTTAACACGATCTACAGCACCCTGAAGGATGGCGGGTTCAAATTCGACACGAAGGACGACGAGAACGCGAAGCGGAACCTGCGGATTTCCCTCACGAAGAACGGAACCGTGTTCCACAAGCTTCCGAATGGTGATTGGGGTCTCTTGAGTTGGTATCCCAACGCGAAGGCTACGAAGAAAGACGAAGGGGAAGAGGAGCCAGCCAAACCAGCCGCAGCACCAGCGGAATCCGGAAAACCATCCGCGGCTACTGAAACGAAAAAGTGAAGCCTGAAACCCACAAGGAGGTGGTGAACATGAATACAACACACCGAACCCCCGTAGCTGGTGATCGTCGCTCTACGGGGCGCGTAGAAATAGTGCTGCCGGAGTAGATGGTATCGAGCCCGCTACCCCGGCAGTGCAAGGCGGTCTAGCCGCGCAGTGCGCTCCGCAGTCGCCCTTTCGGAGCTGCGGGGCCACGCGGCTACTATAGCAGGCCGTCTTCCTGTTACAAGCCCCCAGACGTAGCAACAAATTGCATAGTATTTTAATGTTGACAATGCTTGAGCAGTCAAGCATGCTATATCCCATGAACAAGCTCAGTACAGAGAAGCGAATCCAAGTGGTTGCCGCACTGGTCGAGGGCAACTCACTCCGCTCCATTTCTCGCATGACTGGCGTGCATCGCACGGCCATCATGAAACTGCTTGTGGATTTGGGCAATGCTTGCGCCGCCTATCAGGATGAACACCTTCGCGGTCTGACTTCCACCAAAATTCAATGCGACGAAATTTGGTCTTTCTGCTACGCCAAGGACGCCAACCTGCCAGAGGACAAGGTGGACAAATTCGGCTACGGCATGCATTACAACTTCTGCCGCATCCATTCCAGCTTGCGGGTCACACCGGCAATGGAATCTGGCGTTGCTGACCACGTTTGGGAAATCAATGAAATTGTGGCACTTTTGGGATAGGGGGGGTAGAATCCCTCCGGTAGTGGTAAATCTTCTTGACTGACCCCAAGTACGCTAGTACTGTGCACACGGAAACAGACCCTGATTCGAATTGTCACCTTATGGTGCGCGTTCCCCGATAGGGGATAGAATCAGGGTCTATTTTTGTCTGGGCCAGAATTGTACGTAAGCCTCCCTCGGCCTAATTATTTGCCTGTATTCTACAGCATCTGCCTTGCCGGAATAATGGCGCGCTATCGCTCCGCTTACCATATCGGCCAACTGAATGAGGTTGTTGCCTCTTGAATCCTGAATAGAGATGCCCCGAATTCTTCTAGGCCCATTGGTGGGATACACGTTTACCTTTCGGCACAAATATGTGGACATTTGACGCCTGAAATCGGAGGAGCCGCTACCGTCGATCACAACCTTGGCGTCACGCAAGTGGTCCTTCGCGTTGTTGCAAACAAGCGAACAGGCGAATTTATAGAAGGATTCCTTGTATTTGAATCCCTCTCCCGTAATGAGGCGCTTATTGATTACGATTGCGAAGTATGAAAATGATTGCTGCGAGATGCTGGTCAGAAATCTCTTTCTGAATTCCGGCCTCATGCTGTTAAACTTAAATTCGTAGTGGCTCGGAAACCCCATTTCACTACGAATGGCGTTTATACGCTGGTCGGCCCTTCCGGCGGCAATACCGTCTGCAAATACCACCAGCGAGACTACAAAGTAGGGAGATGATCCCAAGCCGAGTTTTAGGCCAGCATCCCCGGATTCGTCAATAAATGCGAGCACGCCCCATAATAACACAGCCCTGCGGTTCAGAAACTGAATTGGTTGATTTCAAAACGTACCAGTACCTGCGAGTGAAGAGGATTGACATTGACGGCGGGGATACTCTAGAAACAGCCCCTAGTTACGCGGTTTGTCACCCCGTCCGCGCCGAACTGCTCGGTATGCAGTTGAGCCACGTCATGGGCCATTCCCATGCTCGTGGACGGAAAGGGTGCCTGTTATGCCTGCGACCACTGCAGCTCAACCTGTCGAGTTCCTCCGCACCCTACCGGGTGACGACATGCGCCAGATCATGTGGCGCTTTGCGGACCGATTTGACCTCCAAATGCTCATCCAATCCGCGCGCCGCGTGGCCCGTGGTCCTGTGGCCCGCATGGTCGCCGACGGTGGCCGCAATTCGCATGAGTGGACGAAGCAAAAAGCGGAACTCCTCCATCTCTTCGACGAGGCGGGGCTTACGGCTGTCTTTATGGACCCGGAGCAGGGTGGCTTCATTGAAGGTCCGAAGAATCTGGCGCTGGCGCTGCTCGCATTTGAACTGTCGTGGGTGGATGGCGGGGCGGCGACCTGCATGCTGGCCGGCAATCTCGCTCTCGCGCCGATTCACGGCCGGGGCACACCGGAGCAGCGGGACACCTACATGCGTCGCGCCTGCCCACCCAAGCCGGGCGAAGACCGCCCGATCGGGCGTGGCGCATTCGCGCTCACCGAGCCGTTGCCGTACGTCGGCGTCGAAACGGGACTTCTCAGCGGCAAAGTCCGTATCGCCGCATGGGAAAAGGGTAAGGATCCGATTCTGCAGGTCGAAAAACGCGGACGCTTCATTACGAACATGGGCTTTGCCAATTTCGTCACCGCTGCCGTCGATTCCGACGACGACCGGATCAAAGGCAGTTGCATGGTGATCCTCGAAGAAACCGACGCCGGCATTTTCGACCGTGGTGTTCCGACGCGCAAACTCGTGCATCAGCTTTCCTCGACACGCGACCCGGTGTTCAATCTTCGCGTTCCCGCCAGCCGCATCATCGGCGGTTACAAAATCAAGGACGGCGCGATCGTCCCCAATTTCTCCCATGGCGAAATCATCGAGGCGGTGTTCCGTCGCACGCGCGTAACGGTCGGCCTGATGACCGCCGCCAAGCTGCTCTCGGCGGTCGAACCGGTGATTCGCTACCAGCGCGGACGGTTCCGCGGGGGGGATGCCGCCGCCCCGGGCTCCCCGCGTTACGAGTTCGGATTGCAGATGAAAGAGGATGCCTTGCACCGACTGGTGGATATCTGGGCCACGGGCGAAGCCGCCGCGTCCCTGGGTTTTGCCGCCGCGCGATTGTTCGACGAACTCGATCCACTGGAGATCAAGAAGGAGGAGATTTTTGCGGCCCGCAAGATTGAGGGCGGGCGCGCGCAATTCCGCGCGATGATGGGACTCGAAAAGGACGCGCTCGAGTATTTACGGCTGTCGAATCTCCCCGAAGACCGCCGCGCGGTCACGCACTACGACGTCTTGAAGGCGGATCCGCTGCTGCAATTTGCCGTCCTCGATTCGCTGGCGAATGTCTTGTGTCCCGCCGTGAAACTGTGGAACACAGGCCACGGCGCGAACATGATGCGCGAAGCGGTCAGCTTGATGGGAGGGTACGGCATCACGGAGGATTGCCCCGGATTCCTCGGTCACAAGTGGATGGATGCGCAATTGGAGGCCACGTACGAAGGCCCCGAAGCCGTTCAACGGCGACAGCTTTCGATTACGATGACGGGCAAACTGTTCCTCGCGCAATTTCGAAGTTGGATCAACGAGATGCGCGAGATCGCGTCGCGGCGTCCCGGCACGGGCGCCTGCACGCTGGCCACCGCCATGCAACTGTGGTTGTGGTCATTGGAGCACCTCCAGAAAGCCACGGACGCCGATGGCCGCGAGCTGTATCACGGGAATCGCCAGGGAGTGACGTTCCCCCTCGCGGACGCGCTCTGCTGGTTGTTGGCGGCGCGGTACATGATTCTCGACGTGCTCGAACTGGAAGCGAAGGGTCCCGAGAATCCAGCGGTCGCGGAGGGTCTGCCGGGTCGATTGAATTTCATGACCGATCTCTGCCACGTCCAGTCGGCGCGGGCCGCCGGCGAAGTCGGCCGTGTCTGCGCCGAGCTCGTGTTCGGCTACAACCGTCACCCGGCCTGGGATAACGACGCCTGCGCCGCGTGTTACGCCGCCGATGACCTTGACGCGCTGGAAGGCTTCATTCCCGGCATCGCCAGCGGTGCCCGCGGTTCCAGTGACGTGACGGAACCCGGCCAGGATCACCCGACCAAGGCCGGTCCGTGCGTTCAATTCGACGGTTACGAGACATTCGCGCGCTTGCGTGTGAAACTGGATGGCTGTCTCACCGGCTCACGCCTCGCGAAAGACCGCGCCGCGGTAGCGCTCACCAAGGTTATGATTCCCGAGGCGCTCGATTATCCGATGTGACCACACAAGGCTGATTAACCAACAAAGGAGATCATCACCAATGAGACGATTGTTCCTGGTTGCTATTCTATGTGGCGCCACTGCCGGCTGGGTCGCGCCCGCGAGAGCCTATGACGAACCATCGGTGAACCTGGGGTTCACCAGTTTCCTCGACGGAGCCCCGCCGGCGGGGCCGGGCGTTTATTACACGGAGTATCTGCAGTGGTATTACACCCAACGGTTTCCCGGCGCACCCGTGGCCTTGGGCAAGTTGGATAGGTTGAATGCGTGGATCGCGTTGCAGCAGTTGATCTATCAGTCCAACCAGAAAGTTCTCTTGGGCGGCAAATGGGGACTGGATCTGATCCAACCATTCGTGGCGTTCGAACTCAAGTCTCAGGCATCCTTGGCGACGGAAAGCGGCCCGGGCGATCTGTTGGTTGGCCCGTTCCTGCAATGGGACCCGATCATGGGCAAAGATGGCCCGGTGTTTATGCATCGGTTTGAATTTCAGATGATCGCGCCAACCGGTCGGTATGATCATAACGCGCTGCTCAATGCCGGCAGCAACTTCCTCTCCCTCGATCCATATTGGGCCGCAACATGGTTTGTTCTGCCGCAGTGGACAATGTCGTGGCGCTTCCACTATTTGTGGAACGACCAGAACGACAATCCAGGGATGGGGTTGGATACGGAGCAGCCAGGTCAGGCCATCCATGCGAACTTCGCCTCGGAGTATGAGCTGGTGCCCAAGCATTTGCGGCTCGGCGTGAACGGCTATTTCTTCGAGCAGATCACCGACAGCAGGGCTAACGGCTCGGACGTGGCGGGTCATGAACAGGTGGTGGGACTTGGTCCGGGCCTGGTCTGGCACATCTCGCAGAACGATCACGTCTTCTTCGATGCGTACTACGAGTTTGCCGCTGAGCATCGTCCCGAAGGCCAGCGCTACAACCTCCGCTGGGTCCACCACTTCTAGGCGGTCGGCTTTCCAATCCGATGAGTGACCAAAGCGTGGAACAAACAGCAGCGCCCGTCGACCGCCAGACGATGGACGTGGACATCGTGTGCGTCGGGTTTGGGCCGGCGACGGGCGGGTTCCTGACAACCTTGTCTCGCAAGTTAGCGAGCGCGGATGGTGCGCCAAAGCCGGAAAGCTCGGTGACGCCCGGCGCGCCGCCGCAAATCATCTGCTACGAACGCGCGGATGATATCGGATTCAGCGTATCGGGTGTCGTGACAAAGGCGCGTGGCATTCGGAAGACTTTTCCGGATCTTGACCCGTCCCAAATTCCCATGTGCGCCCCGGTCAAGCGCGAGAAGGTGCTTTATCTTCTCGACCCCATCGGCGCGAGCCGACGGTCAGCCACACTGCGAACAGTGGACACGCTGATTCGCGCGTTCAAGGGGCTCTTGCCGGTCGAGAGTGGCGCGTTTGAGCTGCCCTATATTCCGCCCTATCTGCAAAAACACGGCGGACTGGTCATGTCCATCGGACAGTTCAATCAATGGGTCGGCGCGCAATTGATGAACACCGGCATGGTGCAGATCTGGCCCGGCACACCCGTTGCCAAACCCCTGATTGAAAACAACTCTGTCACCGGTGTCCAACTTGCCGATCAGGGAACGGACAAATCGGGTTCTCCCGAAACGGGCTTTATGCCGGGCATGAATGTCCGTGCCGCACTGACGGTGGTTGGCGATGGCCCGGTCGGTCCCGTTGGACGACAGATCGATCAGCATTTCGGCATGCCCCAGGGCCATCACCAGCGCGATTGGGCGGTCGGCATGAAATTCGTGGTCAATCTGCCGGAAAATTGCCCACTCGAAGCGGGCACGGTGTTGCACACGCTTGGCTATCCGGAACCGGAAATCTTCGGGTTCCTGTACGTTTATCCGGACCGCATCGCGTCCCTCGGCATCTTCGTGCCATCCTGGTTCGAAAGCCCGGTGCGCACGGCCTATCGCTATCTTCAGCACTGGATGATGCATCCCTATCTGTGGCGTTACCTCAACGGCGGGACGCTCCGTTCCTGGGGCGCCAAGACACTGGGCGAATCCGGCCGCCGCGGCGAACCGCATCTGGTCGGTAACGGCTATGCGCGTATTGGCGAAGGATCGGGCAGCACGAACGTCCTCACCGGCAGCGGGGTGGACGAGGCCTGGGTCACCGGCGTCCAACTGGGTGAGGCCGTGTTGGAGTTGCTCGAACAGCACAAGCCGTTCACGAAAGAGAATCTCGAAGCGACCTATGTCAGACGGCGTCGCGCCAGCTGGGTGGAAACCGAAGGTCGCGTGGCCGAACGCGCGCGGGACGGTTTTCACCGGGGCGTTGTCACGGGCCTCATCGGCATGGCCTTGGCGGGCGCAACGAAAGGCAGGCTGTTTGCGCCGGTGAAACCGCGTGGTCCAGCCGAACATACTCCGACATTACGGCAGTATTATGCGGGGCGAATCCCCCGGGTCGAGGTCGCCAGAATCCGCCAGGAATGTACCGCGAAGGGCGTGTCGGCTCATGACGCGTTGATGGATCGAGCGGGCTGGCCGGCGATTCCCTATGACGGCAAGTTGCTGGTTTCGCATCAAGACGCGCTCCTGATGGGCGGTAAGGTGCAGGCGCCCGCAGGGTATGCCGATCACGTCGCGTTTCTGTATCCGAACCTATGCGAAGAATGCGGCACAAAGATTTGCATCGAAGTCTGTTCCGGGCAGGCCATCACGCCCGGATCGAACGGCGCACCCGCCTTCGACCGCGAGAAATGCATCCATTGCGGCGCGTGCTTCTGGAATTGCACGACGCCGCACCCCGAAGACCCCGAGCGCACCGTCCTCGAATTTCGGGCGGGCGCAGGCGGACTCCACTCCGCGGAGAATTGATGAACGCCTCGGTCATCCTGGCTCATCCCGCGCCGGGAAGTTTCAACCACGCCATCGCCGACACCACCGTGCAAGCGTTGCGCGCCGCCGGACACCGCGTCGCGTTTCACGATCTTTACCAGGAACAATTCCCGCCGTTGTTATCTGCAGCTGAAGTCCGAGAGGATGCGGAATTGGATCCGGCGGTCGCCCGTCATTGCGCAGAGATCGCCACTGCCGACGGCATCATCATCGTCCATCCCAACTGGTGGGGGATGCCACCGGCGATTCTCAAGGGTTGGATCGATCGCGTCTTGCGGCCCGAAATCGCCTACCGCTTCGTCGCCAACGACAAAGGTGAGGGCGTTCCGCTGGGCCTGCTCAAGGCCCGGGCCGCCATCGTCTTCAATACCGCCAACACACCGGACGAACGGGAGCGCGAGGCGTTTGGCGACCCGTTGGACGCGCTTTGGAAGAAATGCGTGTTTGACCTGTGCGGCGTGCGCACCGTGCATCGCCGCACGTTTTCCGTGATTGTCACGAGTGACTTTCAGCAACGCGTTGCCTGGCTGCACGAAGTCAGTGCCACTGTTACCCGGTGTTTTCCCGCCGACGCCCGTCCGGACGAAGTATTGAAATAGGACTTGCCGAGGCACCACAGAAATTCTAGCCTCAAACAAACCGCAAGAGACGCACTGCGTCTGCGCATCTTGCGCCCCGTTGCAACCAGTGTGAGGAATTGCGCTTATGAGCACTACGTATCAGATTGTCGTTTGCGGAAGTATTGTGCCCGATCCGCTGCAAACGTTGGAGCCGGTGCCGGGCGCGACCGGGCCAACGTTGAAAAATGAAATGATGTTGCCCGCCGTGCTGGATCCCTGGGCCTGGCACGCGCTGTTTGAAGCGGCGCACCTGGCGAAAAACGCGCCGGGCAGCAAGGTGTGGCTCGTCAGCCTCGGCCCGAAAGCCAAACTGCAGCAAGTGATGATGACCATCGCCCAGAAGGCGCCGTTCGAGTTGATTGCGATCGACGGCTCCGCCAGCGGGTTTACCGAGGCGTCAGAAGTGGCGGCGACGTTGGCGGGCGCCATCAAGGCGATTCCCGGGCTCGATCTGTCGCGATTGCTGGTCTTCGGCGGCTGGGAATCCGCTTCGCGGGGTTCGGGCGCGACGATGCAAATCGTCGGCGAGATGCTCGGAATCGTGAACCAGTTCCAAGGTGTGGACAAACTCACCATCGGCGCGGATGGCTCCATCGAGATACTCGAACGGATCGAGGGAGGCAAACATCAGGTATCAATATGCGTCGGTCCGCCCGCGGTGTTCGGATGGGCCACCGGCAGCCTGCCCGAGCCGCCGAATAATCCCCAGGTCGGCATGGCGAACATGCGCGGCATCATGCCCGCCCTGCAAAAAGCCTGCACCAGCAAGGTGGGGGCCGAGGGCGTCACCTTTGCCAGCGTGGCGCTGCCGAAACAGCGCCGCGACACGAAAATCGTGAAGGATCTCAGCACTGACGAAATCGCCCGGGACATCGTTTCCTGGATCACGAACGCCTGACACAAAAGGAAAAGAACAACCGTGGACACAATTCTGATTTTGATACACGTGGAAAAAGACGCCGCGCCGGCCAAGTCGGCGTTGGAAGAGCTGGGCGCAGCCAAGGACATTGCCGAGGCGTGCGGAGCGACCTTGGCCGTTGGTCTTGTCGGTGAAGCTCTTCAGGGCGCCGCGAATCACATCGCCGAATGTGGAGCTTCCCGGTTCCTTGGAGTCGAGGGCGCCGAGTTCAGACAGTCTCGATACGGTAGCGACATTGCCGCAGCCGAAGCAATCTGCCGGGCCACGAATCCGACATTTGTGATTGCGCCGGCGACTTCCCGCTGGAACCGGGTCGTTGCGGGTTTGGCACACCGCCTCGGTGGGCGGGCTGATACACATGTGACCGATCTCGTCGCCGGGAAAGGTGGGGTGACGATCTCGCGTTGGTATTACCGCCAGCGCATGGAGGCGGTATTGCATCGCACGCAACGCCCCTGGGTCATTGCCTTGGAGGCAGGTTGTCATGCGCCATGGAAAGGCGGCGCTGGCACCGCGAAAATCGAGCCGGTCGCTGCGACGGTGCCCGAGACCGCAAAACGCACAACCGTTACGGGCGTGAAAGCCCCTTCGTCGGGCCAGCAGACGATCCGTCCTGACGCCGAACTTCTGTTCGTCGCCGGAGCCGGTTGGACCAAGAAGCAATCCGACGGTCAAACCCATGCGCCCGAAGCCGAAAATTTGATCCGCGGATTTCTCCAGTTCACCAACGCCTCTCTGGGCAGCAGCAAATCCCTCGTGGATCTCAGCAAGGACGGGCAGGCGGTGCTGACTCTGATGACTCACCTGAACCAGATCGGCCAAACAGGCTCGACCCCGCGACATCTCAAGGGCCTCTCGACCTGTTGTCACGGTGAAGAACCGCATGCCGTGGGTTGGCGTTTCATCACCGAGCGCCGCGCCGTGAACCTCGATCCGAACTGCGGGTGGGCGCGCGGCAAAGCCGACGTACTGTACGTGGCGGACGCGTTCGACGTGATGCGCAAAGTCAACGCGCTCTTGGCGGCGAAACAGGCCTAGCAAGATACAATGTCAGGCCGTGCTGCCGCGGCAAGTTTCCGTGCAACGCTTTGCGCCGGCGGCAGTTTTGGCAGTCAGTATCTCCATGCATGGATATCACACTGGTGTCAGGTTGTCAGGTGGGGCTGCGGGTTTCTATGGCAAAGATTGGCTCCCCGCTTGGGACGATTTGCGAACCCTGAGGTTTGAACTTCTGAGGGGTGTCAACCATCCACCCACTTAGGACGAGCGACGGCGCAATCGCAGACCGCCGAGGACTGCCCCAATGCCCATGGCCACCATCGCCCAAGGCGAGGGCTCAGGGATGGTCTCCTCAAAGGCCAGTCCGGCCGCGTCTCCCAGTCCGGTAGCAAAGGTGCTTTCCGCTCCGCCCGGCGTAAAATCGTAGATGTTGCCAGCCGAATCAAACAAGTTGCCCGCGCTGTTAAAAGCTAGGAAACCGGGACCACTCAGCCCAGAGGCGAAGGTGCTTTTCACTCCGCCCGTCGTGAATTCGTAGATGTAGCCACCAGATCTATTGGCCGCAAACAGGTTGCCCGCGCTGTTGAAGGCCAACCCCCAAGGGAGACCCAACCCGGAGGCAAAGGTGCTTTGCGCGCCGCCCGGCGTGAATTCGTAGATTTTGCCGCTGCCGTAATCCGCCTCAAATAGGTTGCCCGCGCTGTTAAAGGCGAGTCCATAAGGACTACCTAACCCGGAGGCAAAGTTGCTTTGCGCTCCGCTCGGTGTGATTTCTAAGATATTGCCGAAATTCCCCACGAACAGATTTTGCGCCGGCGCGCCGGCGGCAATCAGGAGTACCGCTCCGGCACAGACCGCTCCGCCGAATGACCGACACGCGGCACGAATGGTGGACTTGAATTTCGTTTTCATCGGGCTGGTTTGTGTTGTCGATTCCATATTTGGCTGCTTTCAGTACTTGCTTACCGGATAAGTTGGATTGGCGGGCACCGAGTGGAGATGGCACGCTCGTTGCGAGTGGACTCTCGATTGAAGGCTACTGGACTTCAGGGGGGCGGTACGGGACACACCCTTTAGGACGAATCTATGATTCGAATGCATTTTCGCTCCGACTCGAACCCAACACTGGGGGCAGCAAGCATCGTGGCTACGTCTCCCTCGCAGATTGTGCATTTTTTCACAAGCACAGCGCGGCATCAACAAAAATCAAGCTTGTGCGGCAACGGGTTGTCGTCCTGCCGTAGTAATCCGCAAGCAGGGCATACGGTGTGCGTCGTCAGACGCATATTCATCCCCCACCCCCACCTAGAATCGTGGGCCTCGACAGCCCACACGCTCAGCAGACGTCCCCATTCGCTTTTGCTCTTCTGCAGGCAATCTACGCATACAGTGACCTCTCCAGCCGCGACAATCGCCTTTACGCGCAGGGAGCAATATCAGAGATTCTTCGCTTCGCTCAGAATGACAGAAGGACGGGAATCACAGCGAGACTGGCAAGCGGGGCGCTGGCGCTACGATTCCACTGCATCCGGGGCAAGCTCAGGGGGCACGGCGACAGAGCGCCGCGGCTACAAGCAGACAAGGGGAATTGCCTCCCCGCTTGGGACTCGAACGAAAGAAGCCGCGCGGTCTCTAATCGTCGTTATCGGCTTTGGCCTTCGCTTGGTCACGGGTGACCACGAAGGCGGCGCGGGTGGGGGCGGGGGCGTGGGAGTTTTCACCGCGGACGGAGCGCCAGATGACTTCGTTAAGGAGCAGATCATCGGCGGCATCTTCCTTGGTGAAATCCATCGTGCGGGAGACTTTTTCGCCCCAGGTGACCTTCGTGCTGAGCTCATTGAGGTCAATGCGCGCAGGAAGGGTGGTGTAGACGGTCGGGTCGGGCTTGCCCTGGAAGGCGGCAAACATCGGCGCGGCGGCGGCATCGAATTGCGACATGGGCTTGAGGCCGAGGATCAACTCGATCGTGCGCAGCATGCTGCTGGTGGAGTACATGGTGGAATCGACCATGTGGCGTTTGATGTACGGGCTGACGACGAAGCCGAGCGTGCGATGCGCGTCGACGTGGTCGGCCCCGTTCTGCGCGTCGTCTTCGAGGATGAAAATGGCGGTCTGTGACCAGAATTTGGAGTGGCTGATACCCTCGACGATGCGGCCGAGCGCGGCGTCGTTGTCGGCGAGGCAGGCGCTGGGTGTTCGTTTGCCCTGGCGCGCGCCGTAGGTGTGATCGCCGGGCAGTCGAACCACCTGCAAGCGGGGCATGTCGCCGTCGTCTTCGAATCGCTTGAGTTCGTGAAGGAACCGGTCGGCGCGTTTGGCGTCGGGATAATCGAGATCGAAACCCCGATACATTTCGTCGAGATGGCCTCGCAACGCCTTCACGCGCGGGGTCGACGGGTCCATGGGCGTCTTTCCATTGGCGACGAATTCGCCGTAGCTGCGATAGCTCACACCCGCGTCCGCGGCCCGGTCCCAGAGATAACCACCAGCCGGTGTGGCCATGGGGAAGACTCCTTCGGCAGGGTAGACGTATTTCTTACTCTGGTTGTGACCGTACTGGAGTCGCCACATCTTTTGGACAAAATCACTCGCATATGCGCCCATGGTCCACTCGTGTCCGTCGGCGCTGATTTCGGCGTCGGCGTAAAAATTGTCGAGCAGAACGAAGTCACGGGCCAACTGGTGCTGGTTCGGCGTGACTTCCTCGGGGAACAGGCAGAGGTTCGTGTCGCCGTTGCCCTCCTTCATGTCGCCCAGGACCTGATCGTACGTGCGGTTCTCTTTGATGACGTAGAAGACATACTTGATGGGGCTTGGGTCGCCGGGAGTCTGCGGAATCGGGCTGTCATCGGGGCGCGTAGCGGTCACCGAGGCATCCGCCTTGAGCGGGCTGCAGCGGTAAGCGGCGGCAGTGTAAACCACGAGTTGATTGTCAAACTCGTCGCGCGAGCGCGGCAAATCGATCACGCTCAGGGCGCCCTTGAGAAGTTCGGCAATGTATTGCGGGAGCGTCTCGGCGCGGCTCTTGCGGCCGGGTTGCGGGCCATTCGGGTTGGCCATTGGGACGATCCCTTTGCCATTGCTGACGAGCAGGCGCCTGCCGTCGGGCGTCACGCGGACGGAAGTCGGATACCAACCGACAGGGATGAAACCGAGCGAGTGGCTGTGACCGGGCGCGCTCACGTCGAACACGGCGAGATTGTTGTTGCCGTCGTTGGCGACGAAGAGGATTTTCTCGTCCGGCGTGAGGGCCAGGCTGTTGGGGGTCGAGCCGGAGGGCGCATTGGGATAGAGCGCGGCGGTGAGCGTTTCCAGGGTCTTGCCGGTTTCCGTGTCGAACACGGTGACGGTGTTGCGGTTGGCGTTGGCGACAAAGAGCGTATGGCCGGTGGCGGTCAGGACCATTTCATTGGGATGTTCCTGGGTGGGCCAGCGAGCGATCACCTTCTGCGAATCCAAATCGACCACGGCAACCTCGGCGTTGCCCCACAGGCTGACGTAGACCCGATGCCGTTTCTCGTCGATGCGGCAGGCGTACGGGAACACGCCTTCGTGGTTGAGTTCAAGATCGACCGAATGCGCCGGCTTGGTGACGGTTTCGAACGAGTTGGTCAGCGAGTCGGGCGTCAAGGGGACGTCGATGACGGTGTTCGTGCGCAAATCGACGATCGAAACGCTCTGCCCGTAGAGATTCGCAACGCAGAGTTTGTTGAGTTTGGAATCGACGGCCAATCCGGCGGCGATACCGACGTTGTCGGCGCTGCGCAGTTGGATGTCGTGTGGATTCGTGAGAAGGCCGTCCTGGAAATGATAACTGTGGATGACTTCGTCACTGGCGCCGCTGCAAAACAGTTGTGAACCGTCGCGGGAGAACTCGATCCCATAGAAGGCCTCGTGGAGCGGGGCGTTGGTGACGACTTTCTCCGTCTTCAAATCCACGATCCGGAGCCCGTGCTGGCTGTAGCCCGTGTGCAGGATCGCGGCGAAACGGCCCGAGGGATCAACGGCAATGTTGATGGGAAAGTCGCCCAGTTCGATTTGCCGGCCGACCGGGCGAAGCGACCACTGGTTCGGCAGCAAAACGGAACCGTCGCGGCGCTGGCCGGGCAGCGACACCGGCGTCTTCGCCTCCCGAGCCAATGAAAAGGCCGCAGTCGCCAACAGGGCGGCAACACTCAGTATGAGCCTGCGCATAAATCCGTGGCGGATTATGACGGCAATTCTCCGGTTGTAAAGTTGGGACAAGGTCCAGGGACGTTCTTGACTTTCCTGATATTGACAGGCCGTTGAAATGTTCTGGCTCAAGGTTCTTATCTCCTTTGGTTAAATGACTCGATTCAATCGTTGTAGCCGTGGGCTTTGGCCGGCCAGGCCGCGGCAAAAAGCAGCGTTCCCAGGATTGTCGCGATGAGGAGCACGCGGAAAGCCGCGTCCCATCCGTGATCCTCCACCAACCGGCCCAGTCCCCATCCCGAAAGCACCGTGCTCGCATAACCAAAAATGCTGGTCAACCCCACGGCCGTGCCTGCGGCGCGCTTGGTGGCCAGATTGGCGGCGGTGACCGCCAACAGGCATTGCGGGCCATAGATGAAAAAGCCCACCGCGCCCAGCATGGCGGTTGTCAATAATTCCGATTTCACCGGCACTTTCCAAAACACCAGGACCGAAACGCCCGCCAGAATCATATAGATCAGGCACATCCGCGCGGCGCGTCCCGCCAGCCAGCGGTCCGTGAGCCGTCCGCCGATCAACGCGCCCATCAGGCCGCAGGCTTCGAACGTCACAACCATCCACGCCGCGTGCCGGATCTCGATGTGCTTGGCCTGCATCAGCATGGTCGGACCCCAATCCAGCACGGCGAAACGGACGGTGTAGACGAAGAAATTGGCGATAGAGACGAGCCAGATGTATTTGTTCTTGAAGACGCGCTCGATCACAAAGGCCCGGAACTCCGCGCGCGACTGCTCTTGCGTCCCCGCTGTGTGCGTGCCCTCCACTTCCGGCAGTCCGACGGACGGAGGCGTGTCCGGGGTGTTGAACCAGATGAACACCGCGCAAACCAGCGCGATGCCCGCGGGGACGAAGAAGCACGACCGCCAGCCGAAGCCAAAGTAGACGAGGTTGCTGCATAACACCAGAATCAGCCCGCCTCCGATGCAATGGGACGAATTCCAGATCGAAAACTTGGTCGCCAGTTGCTTCGGTGGGAACCAGTTCGCCATCAACCGCGCGCAGGGCGGGAAACCCATGCCTTGAAACCAGCCGTTGAGCATCCAGATGATGCCCATCGTCAGCACGGCGGAACTGAAGCCGAACAACACGTTCATGAGCGCCGATGCGATGAGGCCGACCGTCAGAAATGCGCGTGAACTGGAGCGGTCGGCGAGAAAGCCGTTCCCGAATTTCGAGACGCCATACAGCAGCCCGTGCGCCGTCAGAAACAAGCCGAGGTGCGCCTTGTCGATGCCGTCCTTTTCCATGTACGGCATCGCGATGCTCAGGTTCTTGCGCACAAAATAAAACGTGGCGTAGCCGATGATGGAAGCGACCAGAACGCGCTTCTGCCACGAGCGATACTTGGCCGCAATCTCCTGCGGATCGGTCAACATCACCGCCGCGCGGGAGGCGGGTTGGAAAATCCCCAGCAAACCGCCGACGGCCCGAGGAGCAACTGCTTGCGGCGCTCCGGGCCCGGCCACCGCTCTTGATTCAGATTCGGTCTGCAAGCTCTGCTACCTCGCTGGGAGAAACAAGCTCCTTAACCCCTTCGTCGAACGCTGACGTCAGCCACAGCCACACGCCATCTTCTGCGGATGAGCGCGGGCGATGGAATACCACGGGCGGGGATGCTTCCGCAAGCCACAAGCGCCGGATGGAATCGTGGCATCATGATGCCGCGAATTCTGCCAGGGTCGCGCGCCGCAGGTCCTTGTCGCTCCGGTGGATCAACGCGCAACTGCGCGGTGTTCGATTTGGGTTTGTTTCGCAAAATCGAGTCCGACGAAGCCGAACCGAAAGAGGGACGCTTGCCGTTGGCCGCATCCGCACGCCGCCCATTGCCACTTGATCGTTTGTGAGTTTGCAAGCCCGCGAGGGTCACTGACCTGCCTGCAGTCGCGTCAACGCTTTTCTCGCGGGGGTAAAGTCCGGTCGGAGTTTTAAGGCCTGCTGGTAGTGCTCGATGGCCTCCGACGTGCGGCCCAGCTTCTCCAATGCCAGCCCCAAGTTGAAATGCGCTTCGACGTAGTCGGGTTTGATTCGCACGGCGTGTTCGTATTGCGCAACGGCCTCCGGCAATTTTCCCATGCGCTGGTAGATGGCTCCAAGGTTGCTGTGTGCCTCGGCAGAATCGGGATTGATTCGCAACGCCTGCTCGTACTCTCCAATGGCCTCTTGCATTTTGCCCGTTTGGAGAAAGGCATTTCCCAGATTGACATGTGCCTCGATATCATCCGGTTTGATTCGCAACGCCAGTTCATAGTGCGCGATCGCTTCGCGGACTTTGCCGATGTGGAGCAATGCGTTTCCTAGGTTGACATGAGCCTCGACGTAGTCGGGCTTGAGCTGTACCGCCCGCTCATAGCGCTCGATCGCTTCTGATGCACGGCCCGACCGTTCCAAAGCGCGCCCCAAGTGGTTGTGTGCCTCCGCGAACTCAGGCTTGAGCCGCAGCACTTCCTCGAAGATTTGAACGGCTTCAGGCACCCGTCCCTCTTGCGCCAATGCGGCTCCAAGCGCCCACCGCCCATTCGCGTAGCACTTAACGCTCCACAACAAGTTAAACGCCACCGAGAAACCCAGGAGCACGCCCCAAGCCCAGCGGGCGACACGTCGGCGGACCGACTGGCCGACCAACGCACGCTCCAATCCAAGGATACCAATCACAGCCAATATCAGCAGCGGCGGCAGGAAGTCTACCTCATAGCGGATGATCGCACTCTCGTAGAACAAAAGAGTCAGCACACACGTCCCAAACAACAGGGCCACACCCGTCACAAACCGGCGCAACGTCAATGCCTCCTGCCCCGACCGGCTCCACCACGCCAGCGGCACCGCGAATGCCAGCCACACGAGTGGAATATTGGTGAGGACGCCGAATGCAGTCTCAACCCGAGCATAGCCCCTCGGGAATGGTGGCACGGAGATTTCGTGCACAAACGGGAAATGAGCGCTCCAGTGCGCCGGCTCAAGAAAGTAGATGCAAAAATTGAACCAGAGATAGCGCAAGCGGAAGAATTGCCGTGCAATCGGCCGGACGGCAGCCAGTTGGTAGTGCTGCCCGAACTCGAATGGACTATCGAATCGCATCGCGTTGTAGAGCATCAAGCCCACGCCAATAAGCGTGATGGGACCGATGGCTGCGATTAGCAGCGTCCAAACGCGCCGTCGCTCATGCCGCGCTTGGGCCACCGGCACCAATAGGATCACGGCGCCGAATAGCAAGGACGACCGGGCTCCCACCGCCAGTCCGTACGCCAGACTCGCCACCGACAGCCACCGGCACTGCCGCTCCGGCTCGTGTAGCGCGCGCCAAATCGCCCACAGCGTCAGCATCGTCAGCATGTACCCGCAACTGATCGCCACTTCGTAAACATCGGACCACGGCAACAGCGCCGGCACGCCCGTCGCCAAGCCGAGCGCCAGCGCGCACAGCGCCACCACCCAGATGCTCACCTCGGAAAAGTAACGCCGCCACACCGCGCGCAGCAGGCCCACGCTGGCCAGAAGGCCAATGGCGCAAAAGATCACCACGGCTTGTCCCTGGAAAAGATATCGCCCGGTCACTGCGACATACGGCCAGAATAGTATCAAGGCAGGCGTAACCCCAAAATACAGGTAGAGTCTGCCCTTGTAGTAGCTCAGGTCGTGTAACCGGTCGGGACCAAAACGGTACGGCTCATTAGTGGTCGGATTGTACGGGTCGGCGAGTCGCATGAATCCGGGTGGCACCTCTTTTTTCAGGCTGAGTTGGCCGGCGCGAAAACCCCGCACCAACAAATTGTAGTACGTGTCAGCCGCATTCGGGCTCAATGATCCCCACTGGCCCGACTGGGCGATGTACGCATAGACACCGACAACAACCGCACACACTCCCACCAAAACTGTCCGGCTGGCGTTCAATGGAACCGAATCCAATCACATGTCCCGCTCGCACGCAATGGATAACGCGTTGGCGGTGGTGGCCAATGCCCTTGCGACGCAACCTTGAGAGTCACGGGCCGGCTCCTAATCGCGCCAACGCATTTCTCACCGGGGTAAAGTCTGGTCGGAGTTTCAGCGCCTGCTGGTAGTGCCCGATGGCCTCCGGCGTGCGGCCCAGCTTCTCCAGCGCCAGCCCCAGATTGAAATGCGCTTCGACGTAATCGGGTTTGATTCGGAGGGCCTGTTCGTATTGCGCAATGGCCTCCGGCAACTTGCCCATCCGCTGGTAGATGGCTCCAAGGTTGCTGTGTGCCTCGGCAGAATCGGGATTGATTCGCAACGCCTGCTCGTACTGTTCGATTGCTTCCGCCACTTTACCCATTCGCAGGAAAGCGCTCCCGAGATTGTTGTACACCTCGGCATCATCAGGCTTGATCCGGAGGGATTGCTTCCAATGTCCGATCGCCTCCTGCACCCTGCCCGCTTGCAGCAAGGTGTACCCCAGGTTGTTGTGGGCCTCGGCGTAATCCGGCTTGATCCGCAACGCCAGTTCGAATTGCTCGATGGCCCCCGTCGTTTTGCCCGCATTCGCCAGGACGATCCCGAGGTTGTAGTGCGTCTGGGCGTAGTGCCCAACGCTCGCGAACAGGTTAAACGCCACCGAGAAACCCAGGAGCACGCCCCAAGCCCAGCGGGCGACACGTCGGCGGACCGACTGGCCGACCAACGCACGTTCCATTCCGAGTATTCCCACCACAGCCAACAGCAGTAGCGCCGGCAGAAACTCCACCTCATAGCGGGAAGTCGAGGCCCAGAAAAGCCCGAGCGTCAGGGCGCACGCCCCGAACAACAGCGCCGTGGCCGCCACGAACCAGCGCAAGATCAAGGCCGCCTGTTCCGACCGATTCCGCCATGCCAGGGGAACTGCCAGCGCTGCCCATATTAAGGGGGTGTTGGTCATCACGCCAAAAGCGTCATCAACCGCGCAATGACCGGCAGGCAAGGGCGGCACGACAATATCCTGCACAAAAGGAAAATGGCTGCTCCAGCACACCGGCTCCAGAAAGTAGACTCGCAAATTGAACCAGAGGTAACGCAGACTGAATAATTGCCGCGCAACCTGCCGCCCCATGGCCAACTCATAGTGCTGCCCGAATTCCAGTGCATTGCCGAACCGCAGGTAATTGTAGAGCATCAAGCCCACGCCGATAAGCGTGATGGGACCGATGGCTGCGATCAGCAGCGTCCAAACGCGCCGCCGCTCGTGCCACGCCTGCGCCACCGGCACCAGCAGAATCGCCGCGCCGAACAACAATGAAGGCCGGGCTCCCACCGCCAGTCCGTACGCCAGACTCGCCGCTGACAGCCACCGGCACTGCCGCTCCGGCTCGTGTAGCGCGCGCCAAATCGCCCACAGCGTCAGCATCGTCAGCATGTACCCGCAACTGATCGCCACTTCGTAAGCTTCGCACCTCCCCAACAGCATCGGCACACCTGTCGCCAAACCGAACGCCAGCGCGCAGGCTGCCACCACCCAGACGCTCACCTCGGGAAAGTGACGCCGCCACAGCGCGCGCAGGAGGCCCACGCTGGCCAGAAAGCCCATGGCGCTAAAGATCACCACGGCCTGTCTGTGAAATAGATATTGTCCCGTAATCGCGACGAACGGCCAGAATAGTATCAAGGCGGGCGTAACCCCAAAGTACAGGTAGAGTCTGCCCTTGTAGTAGCTCAGGTCATGCAACCTGTAAGGCGCCGTCCGATAAGGGGCGTTGGCCGTCGGATCGTAGGGGTCGGCCAGTTGCGCGAGCCCGGTCGGCGCCTCCTTCTTGAGACTGAGCTGGCCGGCGCGAAAACCCCGCACCAACAAATTGTAGTATGTGTCAGCCGCATCCGGACTCTGCAGTTCCAACGCGCCCGACTGGGCCATGTACGTGTAGACCCCGATAACAAGCGCACACACTCCGATCAATACTCTCCACTCATTCTTCATCGCGCTGGCGGCCTTTTCGTCATCACCCTTGTGTCCGTTGAAGGAATACCTCTTGCCTGCCCGACATCAAGTCAAGAAGGCGTAGTTGAGCCTGGCTCCTGTTGTGACCGGGCAGTGGCAAGCCTACCGGCTTGCCCGCAGTCGCGCCAACGCATTTCTCGCCGGGGCAAAATCCGGCCGGAGCTTCAGTGCCTGCTCAAAATGCTCGATTGCCTCCTGGGTCTTGCCCGCTTGGTCCAAGACAATCCCCAAACTGTAGTGCGCCTCGACGTATTCGGGCCGGATCCGCAGGGCCTGCTCGTACCGGGCAATCGCCTGCGGCACCTGGCCCAGTTGAACCAGGGCGACCCCCAGGTTGTAGTGCGTCTCGGCGTCATCAGGCTTGATCCGTAGCGCTTGCTCCCAATGTCCTATCGCCTCCCGCAGCCGGCCTACTGCGAGCAAGGCGACGCCCAGATTGTAATGCGCATTGGCGAAATCGGGGTTGACGCGCAGGGCCTGCTCGTACTGTTCGATCGCGTCCTGAATCTTGCCTGCGCGCTGCGAGACGACCCCCAGGTTGTAGTACGTCTCGGCGTAGGGATAACGGAAGGTCCCCGCATGCTTCAAGGCAATCCCTGGATTGTTGTGCGTCACACCAACCTGCGGCGCAGTTCTGACCTCCCACACCTGATACACAAACATGCCGTCCGGGAACGCGGCCAGGAGCTTCGCGCCGTCGGGGATCGACTCAAAGTTCAGAACGGTTGAGATTCGCGGGCCTGCTGAAGTGTACGTTCTGGCCCGTGTGTAGTTGCACCGGAGCAAGAGGCCGGGCTGGTCGATTTCCTCCAAATACGGCCGGACAATCGTGTTGGAAAAACCACCATGTTGATAAGTCCACGGATCGATCTTGCCATAGAAAAGAAGATCGGCGTAAACAAACTTTTTGAAATCAGTGTCGATGAATGCGTCACTGACCGCGCCGACGGAACCCGAAACGTACAGGGTTTGATGACTGCCGATATGGCTGAAGCAATACGTGAGCGCGTCGGTAAAAGCGGTCTGGAATGCCCCTTGGCACCGCGTTTGATATGGCCCAAAATAATCGGCAAAGTACCCGGTGCCTTCGACGACGCCTGCCGCGCACAGTACGATCAGGAGTGTTCGGCCCGCGCGCCCGTGGCGCCACCACACGCGTGCGCCCACCATCGCCACCAGCAGCCATGAAATCACACCGCTGATCGCTCGACCGCTGTGCATCCTCTCATTTGTCAAAGCCGCGACCGCGGGATAGACCAGAAGGCTGAGCGCCAGAAAGCGGTAGTACGGTTGTGTTCGGAAATGCCGAACCATGTGATACATCCCGGTGAGTATCAGCGGGAGGGTGAACCAGAACAGTTCGCCTCCCAAGCCTGTATGGTGTCTCAATTCAGGGTCGCCCGTGAAGATCAGAAAGCGTGGACCGAAGTATTCGAGGTACCGGGGTATCACGCCGTGCACAATTGCGCCCACCGAGGGATTGTCGTGAAGGACGCTGACGCGCTCGAAGCGTGTTGTCAGCGATTGCGGAAACCGAACCGCGCTGATCATCATCGGGAGTAGCGCGGCAAGATAACTCATCAAGAAGAACAACCCGATCTTCCACCGCGCCAGAAGCAGTCGATGGAAAGCAAGGCCGATGCACAGAAGGAGTAATACGGTCATCGGACGGCCCAGGGCGCGTGCATACATGGCAAATGCCCACGCGAGGCCTGCTCCCGCGGCAAGGCCGTACGACCGCTTCCGCAGAGCCATCAGCAGAAGCCACCAGCCCAGGACCATGCCCAGGAGCATGGCGGTATCAGAGAAGACCAATCGGCTCGCGGGAAAAACCCATGGCGTGAGCGAAAACAGCGCGCCTCCAAGTAACGCCAGCCATTTGTTCCGACAGTATTCCTGCACGAGGAAACCGAATGCCAACGCCGCAAGGATGTGGAAGACGGCGCTGGGAAGCCGTACGACGGCGCTGTTGAGGCCGAAAACCTTCACCAGCGGAACCAGGCAGTAGATCAGCACCGGATCCTGGTAGTTATCGAGGGAGCGGAAGAACAGGGGGTGCCTCACGCCGTATTCGTCCGCTCCGGTGTTCGCGATGCAATAGGCGTTGTAAGCGACGGACGCTTCATCCACGTAGAATCCCCGGGGGGCCGCGCCCAGTTTCCAGAAGTGCAGGAAACAGACCGCGAGAAACACCGTCAGGGCAATGAACCAATAGACAAACCTCGCATGCGACTTCGTGGAATGCCGGCCGGCATCACGGCGAGGCGTGACAGATCGCTCGCTCATGGTTTGACCGGCTTATCGTCGCTGAGCATGAGTACTGTCACCGATCGGCTTGCCGACCAATCGCTTGCTCGCGCGCTCGGGTGTTCTTGCTCAAAGATTGGCTTCTTACTTCGAGCGGCATATTTCCAGCGTGCTACTGGTTCGTACGCCATCGGGATGAACATGATTACCATAATATTCGAAAGCTTCTCGTGGAGTTCAAGGTTTCACGAAAGGCCAATAGAGTACTCATCTCACAGAATCCAAACAGCAAAAAAATCGGCCAAGAACCAACCGAATACGATTGCGACAACCGTAGCACAAACGACCAGGCGAGTCATGGAGGAAGGCATGGCCGCGCCGATTTGCTTGCGCGGGGGCGCAAACGTGGCATAATGCCTGACGCAGATTTCGCCAACGTAGCTCAGCTGGTAGAGCAGCGGTTTCGTAAACCGCAGGTCGTCGGTTCGATTCCGACCGTTGGCTCCAGTTTTTTGATTCACGATGTGGCTGCGGAACAGTTTCGCGGCGGCAGTTTTGGTCGTGCTAGACGGGGAGGTAGCGGTTCCTTATACCCCGAAGAAATTCGGGGCTGTCCAGCAACCCGCTATAGCTGGGTCGAATTCCTCGCCGAGGCGGCGATGTGGGTGAGCAAACCGCGGGGCGGCGTCGAAGGCCGGGTCCGATGCAATGGTTGCCTGCGAACCCCGCCAGGGTCGGAAGACAGCAACGGTAAGCTTGATGTTCCATGTGCCGTCGGGTCGCCTGGCCGGAGCTTTAACCGCGGCGCGCAAGCCGATGTCGCTCGTCGACGTGAGGTGCACGACCATTTTTCAGTTTGCAGGATTCGCTGGGTAATCGAATGGCGCAGCAATATCAGGTTCTGGCGCGGAAATGGCGCCCGCAACAGTTCGACGACGTGGTGGGACAGGAGCACGTGACCACCACGCTGAAGAACGCCATTGAACAGAACCGTCTCGCGCACGCGTACCTGTTTGTCGGCCCGCGCGGCATCGGCAAGACCTCCACGGCCCGCATTTTCGCCAAGGCGCTGAATTGCGTGAAAGGGCCGACCATCACCCCGTGCGACGAATGCGACAATTGCAAGGAAATCACCGAGGGCCGCTCGCTGGACGTGCTGGAAATCGACGGCGCAAGCAACCGCGGCATCGATGAGGTGCGCGAATTGCGCGACACGGTCCGCTACGCGCCGGCCCACAGCAAGTTCAAGATTTACATCATCGACGAAGTCCACATGCTCACGAAGGAGGCGTTTAACGCGCTGCTGAAGACGCTGGAGGAACCGCCGTCGCACGTGAAGTTCTTCTTTGCCACGACGGAACCGCAGAAAGTGTTGCCGACGATCCTGTCACGCTGCCAGCGGTTCGATCTGCGGCGGATTCCCGCAAGCCTGATCGTCAAGCACCTCAAGGACATTGCCAGGAAGGAGAAGGTATCGGTCGATGACGCGGCGTTGGCCGCGATTGCGCGCGGGGCCGAGGGCGGCTTGCGCGACGCGGAAAGCGCGCTGGACCAGCTGATCGCGTTTTGCGGGAACAAGATCGCCGAGAGCGACGTGCTGTCGGTGTTCGGACTGGTCGCCCACGACCAGATCGCAAAGTTGACGGACGCGCTCATTGACGGACAGACCACGAAGGCCTTGCGGGTGTTGAAAGATTTGGACGACGTGGGCAAGGACCTGCAACGGCTGATGGCGGACCTGCTCGATCATTTTCGCAACCTGCTGGTGGTGACATTGGGCGAGGAGGGAGTTCAGTCATTGCAGTTGCCGGAATCGGAGATCGACCTGCTGCGGGCGCAAGCCAAGCGGGTGGACGCGGACGCAGTGCTGCGCATCATCGACGCGCTGTCGGCCGCCGAGGGGCGGTTGCGGTATGCGTTGTCCAAACGGGTTTTTCTGGAGATTGCGTTGGTGAAGGCCGTCAAAGCGCGCGAATTGGCGGGTATCGACGGCGTGTTGAAGAAGCTCAACGAATTGAAAGGGCAGGTGGGAGTCGGCCCCAGCGCTACGAGTCTGCCGGTCGTCGCAGAGCCCAGGGCCAACAAACCGGTAGCGCCCGCGCCACAACGTCACGGCAGCGAGGCGGCTCCTGCGGATTCGCCGGTCTCAATCGAGGAAGCCTGGGCGCACGCGGTGGAACACCTGGGGAAGGTCACCCCAATCGCCAAGAGTTATTTGGTGGGCACGCGCCCGCTGAGGATGCAGGGGAACGTGTTGGTGGTCGGGTTCGATCAAGAGTTTGCGGAGCGCAAGGAGTTTGCCGACCGGCCGCGCAACGTCGAGGTGTTGCAGGCCAAACTGAAAGAAATGCTGCGGATGGATGTGGCGCTGAAGTTTGAAGTGGTGAAGTCCGCCACACCAACGCCGGCCCGGACGCCGTCGGCATCGGTGAAGGGGGCAGAGCCGGTAAAGAAAAGCCTCGATGAATTTAAAAACGACCCATTGATCAAGAAGGCGCTGGAGATTTTCAAAGGAACAATCGTCGAAGTCAGAAAATAGTAGCGCGGGCGTCTCGCCTGTGTTCATGGAGAATAATATGGCCGGACTCGGAAAATTCCTTAAGCAAGCCCAGAAGATGCAGGCGGAAATGCAGCGTGTGCAGGAGGAGCTGGCGCAACGCGAAGTGGAAGCCACTTCCGGCGGGGGAGCGGTGAAGGCCGTGGCGAAGTGCGATGGCTCGATCGTGTCGGTCAAGATTGACCCCAAGGTGGTGGATCCGAAGGACGTGGAGATGCTGGAGGACCTGATCCTCGGGGCCGTGAGCAACGCTCTCCAGACCGCGAAGAAGACCCAGGAGGAAGAACTGGGGAAGGTCACCGCCGGCATGAACCTGCCCGGAATGATGTAGCCGAACGACGGGAGCAGCCTCCTCCGCCGAGGAGGCCAAGCAACCGTCAGATCAAGGACCAAAACGATAAGCGAAGGGCGCTACCCGCTACCTGTACGTGACGCCTTCCATGTCGAAAGTTTGCTTACTTGCCAAGAACACAGGTCCGACCCAGACGATCACGGACCTGCTAAGTTGTCTGAGACTCTGTGGAGGAGACAATATCGTCTTCTGGAATTCGGGAGGCCAAGGATGTCTTGTCTATGTCTCGTGCGATAGCACTGAATTCCCGGTCGGCGATTTCTAGCAGTCCGGCAACTAAGTTGAGTCTGCGTCTGAGCGACGGATCAAGAATGCCCCCAAATTTGTAGCCGCGATCGTGTTCAATCTCCGCCCAGGCGTGCTGAAGTACAGTTCGGATTTGCACCTCGAACAGGAGATTCTTATGAACTTCGAATTCCGGCAATTTGCATCTATCGTCCCCAAGATCACAAACATAATGGACCGATCTATAGCCTATTCTGTCGACACCGAGTTGGGCCATTTTGTCAGGGCTTTTTGGGTCGTGAACGCGAAAGAGTTTCCTGATGATTTGGCACACGCGTTCGAGATCACCTTCAACATATGTTATGATTCTTGCTCCTGCCAAATCGGTGATTTCGTTCCGTGGATCCAAATAGGTCTTCCGCCTCACCTTTTCCATGAGGCTATCGACAGTCTTCGGTCGTGCCGAAACGCTGAGGAAGTGAATTCCCTCCCTGTCTAGGACGCTTCGCAGCGTGTTTTCCAAAACCTTGCAAAGCCCATCATATAAAGGCCGCTGGGTAACGTACCAATCTCGGAGCGCTTCATGTGGGACAGGGTTCATCAGCGTTGGTGTGCGAGTCGCAGCGTCACAGATTTGGCCTTCCTGGTTTCACCTCCTCGACCGAGCCGCCAAGCTGTTTGAATACATTATTGTAGCCGCTCTGGACATAAAATCGAATAAGTTGTTCCGGAACCCGAAGCCGGTAGGCAACATCATAGCAGCTGACGCCTCGGAGCATGACGTCGACGACGATCTTCTCACGATCTCTGATTGGGATAAGCAGTTCCAGCGATAGTAGAAAACAAAAGTCTTCGGACGACAAAACCGGTGCAAGGAATAATGGATTGGCCGTCCCATGAATCCCACCAGACTGGACGCGGCCTAACGTTGCTAGAGCCGCCTCAATCTGGCTGACTGGGTCGGAACTTTCCAGCGAAACGTCGTCGGTGAGGATATGGCAAAGCTCTGTGCAAACTGCGAACCGGCGGTAACAATGATTGAAAGAGGAAGGGACTAATATGCTGAATGATTCGTGCGGAGGTGGTGTCCGGAGCGCCAAGGTCACGGTTGTGAGCTCATCGCGGAGGAACAAATTGATGGGAACCGCACGAAGTCGTTCAATATATCTCTTGAACTCGGGCCACACGTGACTCTGGGATTCTTCTATATCTCCAGTCTCGGAGAACAAGCCCGAGTTTAGTTTTATCCAATTCGCGAGCCCGACAGCACCGCTGAAGTTTCTGCTGAATTCTGGAAGACGATTCTGCGCACCTTGCTCACTGCTAGAGGAGTCAGCCCTAGAAACCTCGTTGTTCTCAGTCGGCCGCCGGTCGTCAGATTTACCTATCCTCTCAAAATCCGTCAAAACGCCAGCAACGTCCGCAATGCATTCGTCGGCGGATACAAGCACATTGGCGGGTACCCAGATCTTAACATCGGCATAACCTGCCTTCTCGCACGCCTCTCGAACCCTTTTTTGATTTTCGACAGCCGCGCTCATAACCAATCGCAAGAAAGTTTGTCTCGCGCAAGAAGCCGAGTCTTCCAGAAGCCACGAGGAAAGTCCAGAACAACGCAATTCATTTTACGTACAGCGAATGGGGTCGCATCTCATTAATCATCATTGTGGGCTTGCGCTGGTTCGAGAATGGGTTCGTTCGGTCTTCCGGAGCGGTATTGGGGCTGATTGGATGCGGTTTTTGGGGTCGTCGTCGGCGAGCCGGGGCGCGGGTGGAAGCTTTGGGCGGAACCCTCACCCTGACCCTCTCCCTTTTCCAAGGGAGAGGGGAATCTCTTCTCGCCGTGTGCGGGGAGAGGAGCAAGCTGACGGGCGTTCCGAGTGTTAACCAAAACATCGAACTGCACCAGATACGCGCCCGCCTGCTTGTTTTCGCGCGTTGGAGGGTGTAAAAGTTCGGTGATGGATTACCCAACGCCCGTCCAAAATCTCATCGCGCAGTTTGCGCGGCTGCCCGGCATCGGCAAACGCAGTGCCGAGCGGATCGCGTTGCATCTGCTCAAATCCAACGGCGACACCAACCGTCAACTCGCCCAGTCGATTCTCGATGCCAAGGCGAAGATCCGCAACTGCTCGCGTTGCGGCAGCTACACCGAACACGATCCCTGTGAGATTTGCGACAGCCCGCGGCGAGACCAGGGCTCCATTTGCGTGGTCGAAGGCCCCAACGACATCCTCACGTTGGAGCGTGCCGGCGTTCACCGGGGCGTGTACCACGCGTTGATGGGACGGATCTCACCGCTGAACGGTGTCGGGGCGGAGCAACTCCGCATCGCGGCGCTATTGGATCGTGTGAGGAGCGACAAACCAGCCGAGGTCATTCTGGCGCTGGGAGCCGACGTGGAGAGCGAGGCGACGACCAGCCATTTGATTGACCAGCTCAAACCGCTCGGGGTATCGGTCAGCCGGATCGCCCTCGGACTACCGGCGGGAAGCGCGCTGGAGACGGCCGACGAAGTGACGCTTGCGCGGGCGCTCGAAGGTCGGCGACAGGTGTAACTGACCGAGGGGTCGCGTTTCGGTATACGTTTTCGACCTTTCTGTGTGCACTCACTCAGATTTTCAGCAGTCTTGTGCGTTTCCCGCTGCTTCGTTACAGTATCCGGGGCAATGAAAGTCGGAAACCGCGAATATCGAGCTGTCTGGATGGAGGGTCGCGACGTCGTCGCGATCAATCAACCATTGCTCCCCCACCGGTTTAGTTTATTGCGGCTGAGGAACCACCGTGAAACGGCCCGGGCGATCCGAACGATGGTCGTCCGTGGCGCGGGGACCATCGGCGCCACGGCGGCCTACGGCCTGGCCCAGGCGTATTCCGAAGGTGTGGATATCGACCGGGCCTATCGCACCCTGCTTGAAACGCGACCGACCGCCGCTGACCTGAAGCATGCTCTCGACCGTGTTCGCCGTCGCGCCACGTCGGTGAAAGAAGCGCTGGCGGAAGCGGAAGCGATTGCGGACGAATACGTCGAGCGCGCGAAACAGATTGCCAAAATCGGCCTTCCGCTGATTACGAGCGGGACGCGCGTGTTGACGCACTGCAACGCCGGTTGGCTGGCGCTGGTCGACTGGGGGAGTGCGCCCGCGCCGATCTATCTGGCGCATCGCCGCGGTCGGAAGGTGTTCGTGTGGGTGGACGAGACACGCCCGCGCAACCAGGGGGCGAACCTGACGAGTTGGGAATTCCTCCAGGAAGGCGTGCCGCACAAGATCATTGCGGACAACGCCGGCGGCTTTTACATGAAGCGGGGCGAGGTGGATTTGTGCATCGTGGGCGCCGACCGCATCGCGGCCAATGGCGACGTGGCCAACAAGATCGGGACGTATCAGAAGGCCGTGGTGGCGCGCGAGAACGGCATTCCGTTCTACGTGGCCGCGCCGAGTTCGACGATCGATTTGACGTGTCGCAGTGGCGATGACATCCCGATCGAAGAACGCGATGAGGATGAAGTACATTTTGTTTCCGGCGTGACCACAGGATCGAAACTTGCCCGCGTCCGCGTTACGCCGCGGCGGGCGGCGGCGGGGAATCCGGCTTTTGACGTCACGCCGGCCCGATACATCACGGGAATTATCACGGAGCGGGGGATTGTGGAGCCGGGACAGATTCGACGGCGGTTCGGGAAATAGCGCAATCATGGGCGAGGTCTATGTCGGGACAAAGTTTCGGACGGTATTCGCGCGGCGGGCCGTGTCCGGCGACGAGCGGCTGGGCGAGTTGCTGAACTGGTGCCGCCGGTGGGCCGCGCTCGGCCTAGTTGGCGACACGGTCGGCAACCTCAGTTTCCGCACCGGGAACGGGTTTCTCATCAACCGCACGGCGGGCGACCTGGGCGGGATCACGCGGCAGGAATTTGTGGAGGTGGTTTACGCGGAACCGGATCGCGCAGAACTGACGGTGGTGGGGTTGTACGAGCCGTCGAGTGAAAGCCTGATGCACGCGGGCATCTACGCCGCGCGCCCCGAAATCAATGCCGTGTTCCACGGACATAGCGACCGGTTGTTGGCGGAAGCGGAGCGGTTGGGGCTGCCGATCACCGCGCGCGAACAGCCGTACGGGACGACGGAATTGGTCGCGGAGATTTTGAGCGCGCTGGATGGACACCAGTTTGTGGTCATGCGCAATCACGGGTTTGTTTCGTTTGGAACAACGATGAAAGAAGCGGGGCAGGAGGCGGAGGAGATTTTGAGGCGGGTATGAACGGGATTGACGCAGTCGTCTTTGATTTGGGCAACGTGCTGATCGCGGTGGATGAGCCGCGCGCGGCAGAACGTATGGCGGCGCGCACTGGCAAGACGCGGCAGCAAATTGAGGAATATATTCGCGGCACGCCCCATGGCCACGAATTGGCCATGGGCAAGCTCTCGACGAAGCAGTTTTTCCACACCGTGGCCAGGGACCTCGGGTTCGACGGCGCGTACGACGAGTTCGCATTGATTTGGAGTGAGGTTTTCACCCCGATCGAGCCGATGATCGCGTTGGCAGAATCGTTGGAAACGCGCCTGCCGCGGCTGCTGCTGTCCAACACCAACGCTATCCACATGGACTATATTTTCCAACATTACACGTTTCTGGACGACTTCGATGCGCACGTGCTCTCGCACGAGGTCGGCCTGCTCAAGCCCGACGCGGCCATCTACCGATATACACTGGAGAAATACGGGCTGGCGGCGGAGCGCACGGTTTTTCTGGACGACCTTGCCACCAACGTGGAGGGCGCCCGCCGCGTCGGGATGCAAGCCATCCACTTTCAAAATCCCGACCAGGCGCGTGCAGAGTTGACGAAACTGGGCGTGTCGCCTATATAACAAGGCGTCTATTTCAGGTTCCGCAGTAGCTCAATGGTGGAGCGAGTGACTGTTAATTGCCGCCGACGTTTTTAGCCTGTGTTTGCTCACGTTCGCTAGAGTGCTCTAGCCCAATAGGCATAAGGGTTTCAGCGATATTGGGTGTTTGCTCGCGTTTGCCTGAAACTACTCAAATTCTGCCACGACATTGCAACAAAACATTGCAACACGTCTTACGCAAACCCCCGCTGCGCTGGCCTCCCTCTCCAGTCACCCTCTGTAGCGTGTTCGTGCCTCTAGCGGGCTTTTGGTGAAGCGTGGCGGGCATCGTGGCGGCTCTGGTGATCCTGCCGCAAGATGCGATGAATCGTCAAACACCGTGTGCCCCTACGTCAGAAACAAAGCGCGGCTTTGGT
>PLTX01000005.1 GCA_003164675.1 Verrucomicrobiota bacterium
AATCGCCGGGACAATGCTTCCAGGGCGCGGCGGCATTGGTGCCCGGATTGGAGTCCGAGCCGGTGGAATAATCCACGTAGAAACCGGGTGCGGACGGATTGCCCTGAGCGGCTGGCGGTGTGGTGATACAGTTCTCCGCGCTCGCGAGGGCATTATTGCTGCCGACATCATAGGCGATGATCGTGTAGCAATACGATGTGTTCGGTGCCACGGTCGTATCCGCGAACACTGTTGCGGTCGTCGTTCCGACCAATATGCCGTCGCGGTAGACAAGATAGCCGGCAAGTCCGAGTCCGCCGGTGTCGGTGGAGCTATTCCAACGCAGCGTGACTTGTGACGACGAGGTCGCGGTTGCCATGAGGGCAGTGACCAACGAGGGAAGTATCGTTTGGCCGGATGGTTGGACGGTTATGGCAGGCGTGACACTTGCCGCATCGACACTCGCATTGGTGGTGGCAGATGGATCGTCGGTGGTAGCGGATGGATCGATTGCGGTTACGTCGTTGTTGGTCGTTGAATCCGTCGGAGAAGCGGTTCCGGACGGCTCTGGGGCTGCGGGATCGGGGGCGTTGTTAGGGTCCCGAGAATCTGGGACATCCGCGGCGCGACTGGAATCGGAAGAGTCGTCGTTGGTGGCTTCCAAGAACCCTCTTCTGTCCCATGCTTGAGGCGAAGTCGCAACAGTACCGTCGTTGTTCGACCAGCGCGGGTCGGGCTGGTAGCCCTCTCCGTCAGTGGCCAATACCTTGGTGGGTGCAACGACCCAAATGAATGCGAGTAGCGCGATGGCAAGAATGAAAATGCCATGACCACCAATTGTTCCCAGGCGGTGACCGAGGGAACTTGGTAATCGCTTCGCTTCCGGCGCACGCCCGCAGAGCGAGCGGAGGAACGTGTCGGACACGGCTGCCGTTGTCTGGGTTCTTTTCACCATGCCAGACCCTAACGGCATTCCGTGACAACCTGAAATTACTGGGTTCCCTATTCTGGACCGGGAAATCACTCTAGAGAATTCACCATGGAAAGGCTGTGGCTGCTTCAGGCGGCGATGATCTGGTTGCGAATGGCGTAGCGAACGAGGTCAGTCACGGAATGCAGGTGGAGTTTGTGCATGACGTTGGCCCGGTGCGCATCCACCGTCTTGACGCTGACGCCGAGCGCGACCGAAACTTCTTTGTTGGTCTTGCCTTCGGTCAAGAGCTGGACGATCTCACGCTCGCGCGCCGTCAGTTGCTCCAGCGTGCCGGCGGCACCGTTCGCAACTTCCCCGGAGTTCAGGTATCCACTCAACACCACCTCCGAAACCTTCCCCGTGAAAAACGGCTTGTGCTGGGCGAGCGATTCGATGGCGGAAACCAACAGGCGCGACGTGTCCGCTTTCAGAATGTAACCGTGGGCACCAGCGGCGAGCACCGCGCTCACCAACTGTTCGGACTCGTGCATGGTGAGGATCAGCACCTCGGCTTTCGGAATCGCCTTGCGAATCTGGCGCGTGGCCTCCAGGCCATTTAGTTCCGGCATCGTCACGTCCAACACGATTACATCGGGCTCCAACTGCTTGGCCAACTCCACCGCTTGCCGTCCGTTGACTGCCTCCCCGCACACTTTCCAGCCGGGCTGGTTTTCCAACACCGCCCGCAATCCCTTCCGCACCAGTTCGTGGTCATCGGCTATCAGGATTTGCATCGTCTTCATCCGTTCCGGCCTCCCCGGGCGCGATGGCCCGCACGGTCGTTCCCCGACCACTCGATTCAATTTCGAACCGGCCGCCCAATTGACGCACGCGTTCACGCATGCCGGCCAGCCCCACGCCCGCTTTTGGTACGGTGCCATCGCCCCGAACACGCAGCCCGCAGCCTTGATCGGTCACTTCGAGGACGACGTCGCCGTTTTCACGCGCGATCCGAATCGTGGCGGTCGGACTGCCGGAATGACGATGGACGTTGCCCAGACTTTCCTGCACCACCCGAAACAGTGCCCGCTCCGTCTCGGCCGGCAATCGTCCCAGGGCCGGGCTGGTATCCAGCGTGACCTTGATCCCGCTGCGTTGTGTGAAGCCCGCTGCGTATTCCTGCACCGCGCCGGCCAGGCCCAACTCGTCCAGCGCCGGTGGGTGCAGTTGGTAAGACAGCGTCGCAAGTTCGCGCTGACTCTGCTCAATGATCGCCTGGCTGTCGGCGAGGAGGTTGTCGGTAGTGACATCGCGGCCGACATTGCGTTGTCGCACGAGGTCGAGGTTCATCGACACGGCCAGCAACTCCTGCGCGGTCGAGTCATGCAGCTCGCGGCCAATCCGCCGTCGTTCTTCGTCCCGGGACCGCAACAGATGACCAGAGAGCTGGCGCACTTCGTCCTCCACCTGCTTGCGTTCGGTGACATCACGGATGATGCCGGCGAGTTGGACGACCGCGCCGGTCTTGTCGGTCAGCGGAGTTAAGGTGACTTCCCCCACGACCTGGCCGACCGGGTAAGCGGCGCTGCCTTCCCATCTCACGGTTTTGCGTTCCCGGATCGCCTCCCGCCATTTGCTCCGTACCCGGGCGTCGGAAGTTCCCGGTAGAACCTCCTCGATCCTTCTGCCAACCACCTGTTCTCGGGTAAGACCGGTCATTTTCAGAAAGGCGGCATTGACGCAGAGGAACCGGTAGCAGTCGTCGGCTTCGACTTCGAGCAGGAACAGGCAATCGGAAACGCCTTGAAAGATCAGCGCGAGATGCTGTTGCTGGATGGCGATCCGCTTGAGCAGGAAGGCGGCGAACCCAAAATACCCCACGCCCGTGATAATGACAAACGCCAGTCCCTTCAGCAGTTCGAAGTCGCGCAACTGGTCAATGGACCAGGCCGCGTTGGCCGCGATTCGGCCCGAGAGAAAGATGTACGCGCCGCAGAGGACCATATACCCCAGCGCCAGGCACAGGGCCGCCCCGATCGGATGAGAGGCGGTGCGACCCAGCCGACTGGAGGAGCCGGCCATCACCGTGATCAGCTTCCTGGCCAGATGGTGTCTGATTCGCTCCTGGCGGTCCAAGGCGACGGCGGTTTTCTCGATGGATGGGGCACGCATGCGTTCCTCCCTCAAGCTCCGTTGCGGAATGGAATCTGGGGCGCGGATGGTGGTGTCCTGGCCCAGGGCAGACACAACAATGTCACCGACCGGCTCGACCCGCTCGCGCATGCCGAGCTGTCCCCATCGTTTGTACCTCCTGGCAACCTGCACGCGGTCCACCTCGAAGCCTTTACTGTTGTCCTTGATTTCCATGCGAATGACGCGCTGAATTTTCCGGATGCTCACTTCCACAGTTTCTTCATACCAAAGCCAGATTGCTGCAGTTCCTTGACAGCCGTTCCGTCTTCGGCGCGAGGAAAAATTCTGCTAACGGTACGTCAGTTGCCAAACGGAATGATAAGCCGCACACCCACATACGGCCTGCTGCCCTGCCACATGTCGAGGTCGAGCTTCACGCGCGGGTTGTTCCGCGGCCCCTCAAGAGGAATTGCACGCGTACGGCGCAGGCCGCCCTGATTAAAACTGAAGTCGGCCTGGTTCTCGACGTTCTTGGTGAAGCGATCGACCGCAAATACGGCTGTGTCGAGGCCATATTTGGCGGTCTCGATCTGCCGTTTGATGAGTGACGGAGATTTTTGTGGCGGGCTGTATTCTGCTTCAAAACGCTCCCACGCCTCGGCGTCCGTCGGCAAGCGGGGCATCAGGATCGACTGGAACTCACGCTCGGCAAGCACCTGATGTCCGGTCCGTTCGCTGATGTTGCTCCGGATGGACGCCGCTGCAATCGGGGAAACTGACAAGGAGGCCATCAAGAATGGGGACTCGGGTTGTTGCGCCGTGGCGGACGGAACGGCTGACCAGCAGGAAACACACGCAACCGTGCCCGATATGGTCGAGCGCCAGTGGCTGCGGATAATGTGTTTGCTGCAACGGTTCACGATGATCTCCTATTGCCTTGGCCCGCTAATCCTTCTTCTCGTCGTCTTTCCCGGCCTTCTGCTCGTTTGGTTCTCTGGTCGCGGCCGGCCGCTCGGCCACAGGTTTGGACTCAATCTTCGCCTCTGGCTTGGTCTCCGTCTTTGCTTCCACAGCGGCGGGAGCAGGTTGTTTCTTCTCGCTCTCCGTTTGTTGCGCCTTTTCCTGTTGCGCGCGTTTCTTCTCGTCGAGCTTGGCGATTCGGTTTTGCTCCGATTGTTGGACTTCGTTCTTCGCTGCTGACGGCTGCGGCTCCGCCGTTGTCACAGTTGGTTTCTTAACCTGACGTGGCTCGCTCGCGGGAAGTGTTTTCTCAGCCTGGCTGCGAACCGGCGTCTGGACTGCTTTCTCACTGGTCGATGTTGGTGTCGGGCGTTTGGCGACGACCTTCGCTTCCTCCTTGTTGCGCAGTTCACGAACCGGGACCGCCTGCACCTTTCGTCCGCTTGCCTTTTCGATGACGGCTGTGGCCGGGCCTTTCTTGTTGATCACGGTTTTGTTGATGGCGACGTTATTCACAATCACCGTCTTGGGGCTGACAGGTTCCAAAAATCGGCGTTCCTGCACAAAGACGTACCCTCTCGGCGTAACGCTTCTTCCCCAAAACCTCCCCGACGGACCCAATGGCGACCAGCCGACGTATCCGCCGCCTTCACGCCAGGAAACCCATGCGGGTGCCCATTGTATTTGCGGCACCCAATACCAGCCAAATTGCGGATCAAAACCCCAGCCGCCATAATGGTACGTGGCCCAAGCCCACGGCTCATCGCTGGCCCAATACCAGCCTCCATCGGTTTGCTGCCAGTACCCGTTGGAATAGGGGCTCCAACCAGAGGCCACTCCGCCCGGTATCCAACAGCTTCCGTAGGATCCAACAACCTGCCAGCGCCCATATGGGCTGAGAGGCTGATAAAAATCGCTTTGGGTGTGAATCGCCACGACCGAGACCCCCACCGATACCTCGGCTGCATAGGTTGTGTATACCGTCAGGGCGCCTACCAGCGCAGTGCAGAACACGAATCCGACTTTCCCGGCCAAATGCCTGGTTCCATTCATGTAGTTACTCCTCTGCTCAATAGATCAAGAACTCGTCGTTGTTTTTGAAACACAACGATGTGGGCATCAATGGCGAGCCGGATGATTCCTCTAGCCCTGCGATTCCCGCAGACGCCGTAAACGGTCTCGATGAGATTGCCGAACGTCAATGCTCTCTTCTTGTGAATGGCTTGCATGACACAACGATAAGCTTGAAAGCCATGCGGGCGCTATGGGGTGTTCACCTGTGGGGTGTCCACCCCACCGGGGGATTTCAGGAATCCCGGCGATCTCTGTTCGGATCGGCTGCCGCACTATGTTGGGGGTTCGATCTTGATCCAATGGCTGGATCATGTTCATGAAAATACTCGCGGACTTTCGCGGCGATCTGGCGATCGGTCATCTTGTCGATGGTTTCAACGGCGATGATGTGTGCGCCGAGCTTGTCTCGCTCCAGACGCTTCTTGAGCTCGCCCTTGGCCTCCCCGGGACCAAAGATCAGAATGGATTCAGCATCACGAATTGCCGCAATCACCTCTGCGTAATACTGGTTGAGATGGCCCGTAAACTCCCGCTCGTGACTATCATCGGCTTGAACCTGTTGTGGTTCGTAGGAAGTCGTCGAACGGACGCCGGCAAAACGTCCCGGCTGTTTTTCGACGTTCGATCTGATCTCCTTCGTCTCTTCCCCTTCGGCGGAGACAATCGCGATCACTGCCTTCCGATGGTCAATCCACAAACCCACAGTCGTTTTCATAAATTTTTCCTTTCGAACATCATCGATGATTATCTGCCGAACGGTCCTGTCCCTTTTTGCTTTCTTACGGTGACGTCAATGAGGCCGAGACCGGGGTCGGCCAGTTTCGCGAAGGCGGCTCGACTCAAGTCGATCTTACGGCCCTCGTTGACCAATCGTTTCGTGGGGCCGCGGTCCGTGATTTCCACAACCACGCTGCGGTTCGCGTGCATGACGACCACTTTGGAGCCGAAATCGAAAAACCACGACGCCGCGGTGAGCCTGTCGGGATTGAACCGTTGACCATTGGCCATCGGCAGGTCGCGCTCCTTCTCCCCATACCACGATGCCCGGTCAGCGGCCCGACAGGTCAGGCATGAGAGCATGAGGAGGGCCGCGAGCATCCGCGCGCTGGCTCGCTCCGAATGTTGGAAGATCCCTTTCACCACATTACAATACGACTAAAGAACCCTCGGCGTTATGGGGTGTTGACCCCACTCGGGATTTCATGAATCCAACGCGACGGGGCAAGTCAGGGTGGACGCGCCTGTTCGTGTTACGGCGCCTGCACCAAGCAGGTCTTGCGGAAGTGGTAGCCGTAGATGGAGAGCGTGACGGCCAAGGGCACGAGGGAGGGACGGCGGAAGAACGTCCAGAGCAGCAAACCCCAGTAATGAAAGCGTTCGCGACCGAAGACACCGAGGTGAACACTGGCCCGGAAAAACGCCAGAAGATACTGCCAGCGCAACGATCCGGCGATCTTCGGCGGCTGGTACTCGCGCAGGAACGTGCGGATCCGCCGGTAGTACGGCCCCGGCGCATACAGGTGTCCCATAAGGCTCTTGTACCCCGCCTGCAACGTCTCGCGGTTCATGCGGGGAATGAAGTTCGTGGTCCCATCCCCGTTGTTGCCGGTCGTGTGACCGATCAAGCGACCCTGGCGGCTCAGCCGCTGGTGCAGCTTCGTGCCCGGCAGGGCTTGCAGCAGGCCGACCATCGCCGTGACGATCCCGCTTTTCTGGATGAACTCGATCTGCCGCTGAAAAACCGTCGGCGTGTCGCTGTCGAACCCGACAATGAATCCGCCCTGCACCTGCAACCCGGCGCGCTGGATGCGTTTCACGTCGCCGACCAGGTCGCGCTTCTGGTTCTGGCGCTTGTTGCACTCGGCCAGGCTCGCCTCCTCGGGCGTCTCGATGCCGACGAACACCTGGTCGAACCCCGCCGCGACCATCAACCGCATCAACTCCGCATCGTCGGCGAGATTGATCGATGCCTCGGTGTAAAACGGGATGCCGCGCCTGCCCTTTTGCCACTGGATCAACGCTGGCAGCAACTCCTCCTTGAGCGCGCGTTGATTGCCGATGAAATTGTCGTCCACGAAGAAGACCGTCCCGCGCCAACCCAGCCGGCGGAGACCGTCCAACTCGGCGATCACCTGCGCCGTCGCTTTGGTGCGGGGTCGATGTCCGAACATCGCGGTGACGTTGCAGAACTCGCAGTCGAACGGGCAGCCGCGCGAGAACTGCACACTCATCGAGGCGTACCGGCGCAGGTCCGCCAACTCCCACAACGGCGCCGGCGTCTGGCGGATGTCGGGGAACTCCGCTGACGTGTACACTCGCTTCGCGCACCCGCGTTCAAAGTCCTGCAAGAACCCCGGCAGCGTCGCTTCCGCCTCATTCAACACGAAATGGTCAACGGCGGGAAACTGCTCATGCTCGATGGTGAACAGCGGCCCGCCCGCCACGATCGTCTTGCCGGCCGCGCGGCAACGGGCGATGAGTTTGTGCGCCGAGTCTCGTTGAGCAATCATCCCGCTGATGAACACGAGGTCGGCCCACGCCAGGTCCTGCTCGCGCAGTTTCCGCACGTTCACATCCACCAGACGCTTCCCCCACTCCTGCGGCAGCATTGCGGCCACGGTGAGCAGTCCCAACGGCGGCAACGAAGCTTTCTTGCGGATGAATTTCAAGGCGTGCTTGAAACTCCAGAACGTGTCCGGAAACTCCGGGTATAGCAGCAGCACATTCATCCGCTTACAATAAAATCAGGAAACCGTACGCGCGCTATGGGGTGTTTACCCCATGTGAAACTCGGAAATCCAATTCAGACAAGATTACGCCGGGGAGGCGGCAGGGTCAACACACTAGCGGATCGTCAACTGGACACTGCTCTCGATGATTCCCGCGGCGATGGCGTAGCGGGTGAGACCGGAGATTTCGTGGATGTTGAGCTTTGCCATGAGATTCTGCCGGTGTTTTTCGACCGTCTTGATGCTGATGCCGAGTTCCGCCGCGGTCTGTTTGTTGGCCTTGCCTTCGGCAATCAGCTGCAGCACCTCCATCTCGCGCGAACTCAGGCACGCCACTTTCTTCCGCAGCGCTGCGCGTCCCGCAGGCATCTTCTGATCGTGCAACCGCCTGGCAATGGAGGGGCTGAAGAATGTGTTTCCGTTCTGCGCTTCCCGAATGCCCCGGGACAGATCGTGCGAGGACGTTTGTTTGAGCAGAAATCCCACCGCACCGAACGCGATCGCCTGTTCGACGTACGCGTCATCACTGTGCGCGGAGAGAATCAGCACTTTGGTGCCGGGAATGGTTTTGCGAATTTGCCGGGTGGCTTCCAACCCATTGAGCAGCGGCATTGCGATATCCATCACGACGACCGCGGGGCGCAGCTTTTTGGCCAGTGCCACCGCTTGGCGGCCTGTCTGCGCTTCACCGACCACCTCGATATCGTCTTCGGCCGCCAACAGCTTCCGAAACCCCTCGCGGACGATCATGTGGTCTTCAGCCAGCAGGACGGTGATGCGTTTCATGAATATTAACCCCGGTTGCTGTTGGTGAATGGAATCTCGGCGCGGATGGTCGTGCCCTGGCCCGGGGCGGATTCGATGCGAAGACTACCGCCGACCATCTCCACGCGTTCGCGCATGCCGAGCAATCCCAATCGTTTGTTCCGTTTGGCGTGCAATACCCGTTCCACCTGAAAGGACTTTCCGTTGTCCTGAATCGTCAGGCCGACGGCGCGCGGCAGTTTCTGGATGCTGACGTCCACCCGACTGGCGTGCGCATGGCGGCCGACATTGGTCAGCGCTTCTTGGGCGACGCGATAGAGTACCGTGCGCGTGACGGTGTCCAATTGTTCAATCTTGCCAGAAGTACAGGCCGTGAAACGAATGTGGATGCCCGTCCGTCTCGTAAATCCTTTCATAAACGAATGGAGGGCGGGAATCAGTCCCAGGTCGTCCAACACCATCGGGCGCAGTTCCCGGGCGAACCGATGCACGATGTCCACCGATCTCTCGACCATCCGTTGCGTACTGGAGATTTTATTCTGGAGGCCCTTGGTGTTGACCGCGGCCTCAGCCTTGAGAGTTGCCAGCCGGACATTGATACCGCTCAAGGTCTGGGCAATTTCATCATGCAGCTCGCGGCTGATCCGTTTGCGTTCTTCCTCCTGCGCCAACAGAAGCTGGCGGGACAGCAGTCGCAACTGCCCCTGCAAGAGGTGCGACTGCTTTAATAACTGGCTGTAGTGTCGCTCGCTGTTCCGGAGGGATTCCTCCACCGTCTTGCGCTGGGCGACTTCCTGTTTCAACTGCCGGTTCGAGTCGGCCAGATCGGCGCTGCGCCGGTGCAACGTCTCGATCATCTGGTTCAAGTGGACGTTGGCCTCGCGCGCGGCGTGATGGATCTTCTCGATCGGGGTGATGGCCTCGGCAAAAAATGTTCCCGCCCGCCGGACCATCGCGTCCCGGGTTCTGGCGGAGTAGCTCGGCAACACGAGGGTAATCAATGCTTGCTGGTGAATCCTAGCCAGGTCCAACGTCTCCAGCCCGAGGGTCATGGCCCGACGTCCCAGTCCTTGCGCTGGCTGCAAGTTCGCCCGCAGGCCTTGTTTGAGGTGTTTTCGCAACGCCGCCTGATAGCGTCGCGATAACCAGGTTAGCTTACGTGTCATGGTGTTTGCCGAATTCACGGGCGAACCGACTCATCGTCTGGGCGGATTTTTCCACCAACCGCTGCGTGCTGGCAATCTCTTTTTTGAGGCCCTTGGTATTGACCGTCGCTTCCTTTTTCAACGTCAACAGCCGGACATTGATTCCCAGCAAGGTCTGGGCAACTTCATCGTGCAGTTCCCGGCTGATCTTTTTTCGTTCCTCTTCCTGCGCCGACAGAATCTGGTGGGTCAGATGCCGCAAATGCTTCTGCAAGCGCCGGGACTCCTTTACCAACCGGGCGTAGTGCCCCGCGCTTTTCTTGAGAGCCTGCTCCACGGCCTTGCGCTGGGCGATGCCCTGTTTCAAATGCCGGCCTGAGGCCGCCAGGTCCACCGTGCGCCGGCCCAGCGCCTGGGTCAGTTGATTCAAGCGGGTGCTGGCCTTGAGCGCGGCGCGATGCGTTTTCTCGATCGGCGTGATGGTCTCGGCAAAAAACATCTCCGCCCGTTTGACGAACCCGTCTCGGCTGCTGGAGGCTTCCAGTGAGGCGAGCGCTGCCTCGTGAATCCTGGCCACGTCCAACGTCTCCAGCCCGAGGGCCATGGCTTGGCGTCCCAGTCCACGCGCCGGCTGCAGGCTGGCCCGCGGGCCTTGCTTCAGATGTCTTCGCAACGCCAACTGATACCGCCGCGACAGCCTAGTCAACCTGGCTTTCATAGTTTGTTCCGAATGTGTGACCCTTAATCCACTGTTACCATCTGACAATTGCCGCAAACCGTCTATGGGGTAAAACCCTACTCAGCCGACCTGCTCATTTGCTCCGGGGCGATTGGATCAATCTTTCCGGAGGAGGCCTCCAGTACTCCCGCCCGGGGTGAACGCCTTGGGGTAAATACCCTATGGCAAAGAATCAGCCCATTCCCTATGTTGTTCGCAGTTGATGACCGAAATGCAGCAGCAGAAGGAGAACAGCACAATGAAAGCAATTTATCCAATGGCGTTGGTAGTGAACGCCACGAAACGGATCCTAACGGGCCTTGTCGTTGCGGGTGTCGTGATGTCCCTGGCGCATGATGCGCTCGCCACGCAAGCCGGAACCAGTATTCAGTTTACGATCTCGACGGTCATGACAAACACCGGGGTCGAACCTGATGCCGGTGGCGCCATCCACGGCGACCTGATCCGCCACAACAATGCCAACCTCCTGTCGCTCAAGATCTCGCTGGCCAAGCTGGCTCCCAACACGGCGTATCAGTTGGTCGCCTTCATTGGCGATGACATTAACTCGACGAGCGTGACGGAGATCACCACGGACTCCAAAGGCCGCTTCAAGGTCACGTATGTAAAAAGGGGCTTCACGAGCGCGAGTCCGGGCGGGAAACCGCTCCCGGATGTGCTGAACCCGATCTGCACCGTCCGTGAGCTGGACATCGTCAACGGCAGCGGGCAAACGGTTTTGCGGTCGGACCTGACGGATCCGAACAAGCTAGGGTACCACGTCAACAATTTCATGGCCAACACCGGACTCATTCAGAAAAACGCGGTCGGTAGGCTTCAGATCAATGCCACCCAGGGTCACACCCGGTTCCGGTTGACGGCTTCGGGTTTGAGTTCGAACACGGCCTACCTGCTCGCGGTCAATGGGAGCGTTACTCAGACGAACACGACGGACCTCAGGGGCAAGCTGAATCTGAGGGCCCTGCCGACCGGTTCGACGGACGTGCTCGATATTCAGACGCTGGCACTGACAGATAGCAGCGGCACCAACGTCGTGTTGACCACAAACGGACTCGGAGAACCCTGCGACACCACGGCACCCACCGTCAGTTCCACCATCCCCGCGAATGCTGCCACGGGTGTGCCGATCAACAGACAACTCGTTGTCGTCTTCAGCGAGGCGATGAACTCTAATACGATCACCACCACAACCTTTACCCTGCAGCAAGGGACCACGACGGTGACCGGCACGGTAAGCTATGTGGGCGTCACCGCGATCTTTACGCCCGCAACCGCTCTTACAACCAATACTGTCTATACGGCCACGATTACCACCGGGGCAAAGGACCAGGGGGGCAATGCGCTGGCCACTGACTATGTCTGGAACTTTACCACCGGCGCGACCGAGGATACGACCGTCCCCAGCGTGAGCGCCACCATCCCCACCAATGGAGCCAGTGATGTGGCGGTCAACCAGGCCATCAACGCCACCTTCAGTAAGGCGATGGACCCGTTAACGATCAGCACCAACTCCTTTACCTTGCAGCAAGGGAGCACGGCGGTGACCGGCACGGTGAGCTATGTGGGCGTCACCGCGATTTTTACGCCCGCAACCGCCCTCACAACCAATACCCTTTATACGGCCACGATTACCACCGGGGCAACAGATGTGGCCAGTAATGCACTGGCAAGTGACTTCGTATGGAGCTTCACGACGGGCTCGACCACAGACACAAACCGACCGACCGTGACTGCCACCGTCCCCACCAATGGGGCCACGGATGTGGCGGTCAACCAGACAGTCAACGCCACCTTCAGTAAGGCGATGGACCCGTTGACGATCAGCACCGCCAGCTTCATGCTAACAGGACCGGGGGCAACTGCTGTAACAGGAACCGTCACCTATGTTGCGGCAAGCACGACTGCAACCTTTACGCCAGAGAGCAATCTTGCACCCCACACCACGTATACGAACACGATTACTATCGGCGTCAAGGATCTGGCCGGCAATGCGCTGGCAACCAACTCCGTCTGGAGCTTCACGACGGGATCGCAGATCGATACAAACCTGATGTCAATCGACCTTGGATCGGCCTCCACCTTTGCGATCATCGCGACCGCCGCGATCAGTGGCAGTGGCGACCAGATCAATGGTGATGTCGGGTTGCATCCGGGTTCTGCACAGGGAATCCCGCCGTCAGAAATCAACGGGACGATCCACGTGAATGATCAGGCCGTAATTGCTGCCCAAGCCGACTTGTTGGCCGCGTATAACGACGCCACGAGTCGATCAGTCAACGCGCAAACGTTGGAAGGAAATCTGGGCGGGCTAACCAAGACCCCTGGCCTCTATGTAAACGGGAGCTCGACTGGAATATCAGGAACGGGAGCAAACGGGATCTTAACCCTCGACGCCCAGGGTGACCCGAATGCGGTCTTCATCTTCAAGATGGGGTCCACGCTCATCACGGATACCGGCACCAGTATCGTCCTGAGCGGCGGCGCCCAGGCGAAAAACGTCTATTGGCAGGTCGGCAGTTCCGCGACGCTTGGTACGTACAGCATCTTCGAGGGAAACATCCTGGCGGCTGTGACCATCACGGTGGACAGCGGCGCCGCGGTGGAAGGCAGATTGTTCGCCGGGTCGGCCGGGGATGCGTCGGGGGCGGTGACTGTACAGTCCAGCACCATCACTGTGCCTGCCCCGTA
>PLTX01000043.1 GCA_003164675.1 Verrucomicrobiota bacterium
TGCACTGTACGAATCGCCCGGGACAGATCGTGTGACGAGGTTTGTTTGAGCAGAAATCCCGCCGCGCCGGACGCGATCGCTTGATCGACGTACGCGTCATCGTTGTGAGCGGAGAGAACGAGCACCTTGGTGTTGGGAATGGACTTGCGAATTTGCCGGGTGGCTTCCAACCCATTGAGCAGCGGCATTGCGATGTCCATCACGACCACCGCCGGAAAAAGCTTCCTGGTCAATTCCACCGCTTGGCGGCCATTCTGCGCTTCGCCGACCACATCGAGATCGGCTTCGGCCTCCAATAACTTCCGAAATCCCTCGCGGACAATCACGTGATCTTCCGCCAGCAGGACAGTGATGCGTTTCATAAACGCTGTTTCCCTTTGCCGTTCGTGACCGGAATCTGCGCGCAGATGGTGGTGCCTTTGCCGGGTGTCGATTCGACGTGAAAGCTGCCGCCGACCATCTCGACCCGTTCGCGCATGCCGAGCAACCCCAAGTGTTGGTTTCCTTTGGCGTGCAACACCCGTTCCACCTGAAAGGACTTTCCGTTGGCCTGGATCGTCAGGCCAACGGCGCGCGAAAGTTTCTGAATGCTGACGTCCACCCGAGTGGCGTGCGCATGGCGGCCGGCATTGATTAGTGCTTCCTGGGCGACGCGATAGAGTACCGTGCGCGTGACGGTGTCCAATTGTTCCATCCTGCCAGAAGTACAGGCCCTGAAACGAATGTGGATGCCCGTCCGTTTCGTAAATCCTTTCATAAACGAATGGAGGGCTGGAATCACCCCCAGGTCGTCCAACACCGTCGGACGCAGTTCCCGGGCGAACCGATGCACGATGTCCACCGATCTCTCGACCATCCGTTGCGTACTGGAGATTCTATTCTGGAGGCCTTTGGTGTTGGTCGTGGCCTCGGTCTTGAGAGCCGCCAGACGGACAGTGATACCTGTCAAGGTCTGGGCGATTTCGTCGTGCAACTCGCGACTGATCCGTTTGCGTTCTTCCTCCTGCGCCAACAGAAGCTGGCGGGACAGCAGCCGCAACTGTCCCTGCAAGAGGTGCGACTGCTCCAGCAACTGGCTGTAGTGTCGCTCACTGTTCCGGAGGGATTCCTCCACGGACTTGCGCTGGGCGACTTCCTGTTTCAACTGCCGGTTCGAGTCGGCCAGATCTGCGCTGCGCCGGTGCAACGTCTCGATGTTTTGACGCAAACGGTCGTTGGCCTCGCGCGCGACGCGATGAGTCTCCTCGACTGGAGTGATGGCCTCGGCAAAAAACATCCCCGCTCGCCGGACCATCGCGTCCCGTCTGCTGGCGGAGTAACTCGGCAACACGAGGGTAATCAGCGCTTGCTCGTGAATCCTGGCCAGGTCCAACGTCTCCAGCCCGAGGGCCATGGCCTGCCGGCCCAATCTCTGCGCCGGCCCGCATCTTGCCTGAGAGCCGTGTCTTAGGTGTTTTCGCAACGCCGCCTGATAGCGTTGCGATAATCCGGTGAGCTTACGTGCCATGTTGTTTGCCGAGTTCATCAGCAAAACGACTCAGGGTTTTCTCTGATTTTTCCACTACGCGTTGCGTGCTGGCAATTTCTTTTTTGAGGTCCTTGGTATTGACCGCGGCCGCTTGTTTCAATGTCACCAGTCGGACATTGATTCCCAACAACATTTGGGCGATTTCATCATGCAACTGGTGGCTCATCTTCCATTCGACAGTAGGGTTACACCCCATGGCGAAAGTCCAGCCCACCGCGTAGCGTATCTTGCAATGCCGGACGAAACCCTCGGGTGCATACCGGGAATGAGTCATGAACTGGCCATCGTCAATGTCGAATCATTCGTGGCGGGCCAAGTGGGCGCTTGGCATCGGGATTGCCCTGATCGTCTACACGCTTGCAGGCTTCCTTCTTCTGCCCGCAATCATCAAGTCGCAGATGCTGAAGCGACTGCCCGCCATCACCCAGCGCGCGGTCACCGTACAGCGGGTCAAGTTGAACCCCTTTACCCTGACTCTGACAATCCGGGGATTCGCGCTGAAGGAGACGAACGGAGACGTGTTCTACTCGTTCGATGAGTTGTATGTGAAACTCCGACTCGTCTCGATCTTCAGGCGCGTCTTTGTGTTCAAGGAGATCAGGCTCAAAAAACCGTTTGGGAGCGTCATCTTTCAGCAAGACGGAAAGTTCAATTTCTCCAATCTGTTGAGCGCCTTGCCGCCTGAAACCAAAACAAAGTTTGAGTCGCACGAGTTGCCGCACTTCGCGGTCGAGCGACTCAGCATCGAGGACGGCGCGCTTATGTTTCACGATTTGAACCGAACGTTTCTCCTGAAACTCAGCCAGATTGGACTCAAAATGGCAGGACTTTCGAACCAGACCAATGCGCCCGTTTCGACTGTGATATCCTTTCTTTGCAACGAATCCGGGACGGTGGCGTTGCAGGGCACCGTATTTCCATTTGCGCGCTCGGCGGACGTTCAAGTCCAAGTGACCAATCTGGATCTGCGGGCCATCCAGCCCTACGTCGAGGAAATCTGGAACCTCGAAATCATGGGCGGTACACTCACTGCCAAGGGACACATTCTGTATGCGGCGACCGGGCATGCAGCTCCACTGGTGCAGTTCGCAGGGCAGCTTGGCGTTGCCAACTTCAGCTCCGTGGCTGCGGAGGCGCGCGAGGAGTTCCTCAAGCTGGATTCGCTCACACTGACCGGCCTCGACCTGCGGTATCTGCCTCATGGACTCGACGTCGCGGCGGTCAGCGTTGTTGGCCTGCGGGGCAATATGCTTATTCTCCCCGACAAAAGTTCAAACTGGAAGGGCATGGTCAAAAATGCCGAGCAACTCCACGACCTGATCGTGAAGCTCCAGTTGAACAAACTCTTTCCTTTCCAGATCGGCACGGTGTCCTTTGAAAACAGCTCGTTTGGTTTTGCCGACCGATCGATCGAGCCCCACGTCGTTTCTGAACTTCAGGAAGTCGCCGGCACCGTCACGGGGCTATCCTCCGCCGGGAAAGGGACCATGAGGGTGGACCTGCACGGAAAGGTCGACGACCACTCGACGTTCACCGTTACGGGCACGATGAACCCGCTGGCCGACGATCTGAAAATCGATCTCACTCTTTCGCTAAAGAACGGGGAAATGACGCCCGGATCGCCGTACGCGGCGAAATTCGTCGGCTACCCGATCCACAAGGGTGAGCTCTCCCTCGAGGCGCATTACACTGTAAACCAGCGCGTGCTCAAGGCGGAAAACAAATTCAGTGCGCGTCAATTGAGGCTGGGTGCGAAGAACAACAGTCCCGATGCCACGCAACTCCGCATCAAACTCGCCATCGCGTTGCTGCAGGATCGCGACGGCGTCCTCGCCTTCAACGTGCTCGTGAACGGAAATCTGGACGATCCCCAATTCAAACTTGGCCCGGTCATCACGCAGATGTTTATGAACATCATTATCAAGGCCGTGAGCAATCCGTTCGCGTTACTCGGCTCGCTGGTTGGCAGCGGCGAGGAACTGAGCTTCGTTACTTTTGAGCCAGGCCGATCCGACTTCGCGGCCGGGGAGACCAGGAAGCTGGACACGCTTGCGAAAGCGCTCTTCGTGCGTCCCGCAGTCGAACTCGAAATCACCGGCTCCGTCGACGCCACGATCGACCGCGCCGCGTTGGCCACAATCAAACTCCACCAGCAACTCAAGGCCCGTCGGATCAAGGAACTCACCGCCGCGGGAATAACGACCGGCTCCGTCGACACATTCCAGATTGAGGCACAAGATTACGAGCGCCTGATTCACATGACCTATCTTGAGGTCGTCGGCATAAAGCCGGTCGTCACTGCCGCGCCGCCGTCCTCGATGGGGCCTAAACAAAATTTCGGGCCGCGCAAACCGTCAGGCGAGGAGGCGAACCAGTTGTCGCGGCTTCCACCTCAACTTGCCAGGGCCTTCGCCGATCTCACGCTCGCGGACGCGGAAGCGAGAATCATCGAAACGATCGAAGTCACGCCAGACGATTTCCGCGCCTTGATGCAAGCGCGGGCGGACAGGGCGCAGAAGTACCTGTTGCGGACCGGCCAAGTTGGCGCCGAACGGATGTTCATCGTTGCACCCAAACCAGTCGATCCATCCTACCAAGGCCAAAGCCGGGTGGACTTGTCCCTGCAGTGAGTATTGGAGGTAGGGTTGTACCCCATGGCGACGGATCAACTCCTCGCTTAACGTAGCTCCAGTAACCAACCCAAAGATGTAGCAACAGAAAGAAGGAAGTCGCATGAGAGTAATATATCCATTGGCGCTGGTAGTGGCTGTGGTCGCCCTGGTGGGCAGCAGCACGCCATTGCGCGCGTCTGAGACCGATGACCGCATCGAGTCTTCATTCACAAAGAGCTTCGTCTATAAGACGTATCTGAAGGACGAACACATCAAGATCAGCTCCAAGGATGGAGCCGTCACCTTGTCGGGCGACGTGTATAACGAGACCCACAAACCGATGGCCCAGGACACCGCCGCAGCGTTGCCCGGGGTCACGAGCGTGGACAATCGTATCACAGTCGTAGGCGACCAGCCCGCCGAGAGTTCGGATACGTGGATCAGCATGAAAGTGAAAGCGGCACTGCTGTATCGTCGCAATGTCAGCGGCACCAAGACCGAGGTGTACGTGAAAGATGGCATGGTGACGTTGAAAGGCGTGGCCGCCAATCAGGCCCAAAAGGACCTGACCACTGAATACGCCAAAGATATCGACGGCGTGAAAGGCGTGCAGAACGAGATCGTCGTGTCTACGAGCCTGGAAACACGTGGCGAAACAACGGGCGAGAAGATCGATGACGCATCGATCACCGCCCAGGTCAAGGGGTCATTGCTGTCGCATCGCTCGACCAGCATGCTCAGCACCAAGGTCTCGACGACCGACGGCGTGGTGACGGTGAGTGGCATGGCCAAGAACGAAGCCGAAAAGGCCCTGGTCACCAAGCTCGCTACCGACATCAACGGTGTCCAGAGCGTGGTCAACAACATGACCGTTGCGACGACCGTGTCCAGCGACAAGTAGACATTAACTCATTGCTGACCGGTGCATGGGGGCGGTGAGGGGCGCACCGGTCGGTAGTGAATCCAAATCCAACGGAACGGAGAATCATATGTTGTACACACTTGCAGTAGTGCTAATCGTTCTGTGGGCGCTGGGACTGGTGACCAGTTACACGATGGGAGGGTTCATTCACCTCCTGCTGGTGGTTGCCGTCATCATGGTCCTGGTCAACGTCATTAGCGGCCGGAGAGCCGTGGAATAAAGTGGTTAAAGAAGAAAAGGAAACCGGAGGTTCGAAATGAATTCAAAAACGATTGCACTCGTACTGATCGCACTCGGCATCGTGGTGCTCGCTTACTCGGGTATCACGTACACGACAAGAGGAAAGCCCGTCAATATCCTCGGCGCGCATATCGAGACCACACAAAGCCACTTCATCCCCCCAGTGGCCGGGGCGCTCATGCTGGCCGGCGGGATCGTGCTGCTTGTTGTGAGTCCCCAAAGGGCCTGAGTCAGGATTAAGACAGCTGACTAACCTGTCTATAAATTATGCGATGGCAAAAAGGAAGCGTCGCGATCTGCCTGGGGCTGATATGGCTGACCTTGGGACAGGTCAGTCAGGCCGCGGACGATCAACAGGCGCGGGAAATCGTGGATCGAGTGGGTCGGCTGTTTATCAGCCAGTCCTGCATCGCCACGGTGGAAATGCAGATTACCAAGGAAGACTGGCAACGGAAGATCTCGATGCAGATCTGGTCGCTCGGCGAGTCGAACGTCCTCGTCCGCATTCGTCGCCCGCAGGAAGATGCGGGCACGGCCATCCTGAAAGTCGGCAGCAAGATCTGGTACTATCTGCCGAAAGCGAACCGCACGGTGAAGATGCCGTCTTCGATGCTGATGACCTCGTGGATGGGCAGTCACTTCACCCTCAATGACCTGGTGAAAGAGAGTCGCCTCACCAACGACTATGTGGTTGCGACCTCCTTCGAAGGACAGCGGGATGGGGTCGCGGCGTCTGAATACACCCTGACACCGAAGCCGGCCGCGGTCGTGGTGTGGGGGAAAATTACTTTGGAGATCCGCCAGGCCGACCGGATGCCCGTCCGCCAGCGGTACTATGACGAGGACGGGAAGCTGGTGCGGGAGCTGACTTTCTCCGAGTACAAAACTGTTAGCGGGAGACTCATTCCGACGCGTTTGGTCATGCAATCCATGGACAAGGACGGTAAGAAGGCAGGTGCGAGTGGCGGCGTTTTGGTTCGGGGGGTGATGCGACCTCTGGAGCAAGCGGTTGAACAGACGACGATCACGTATGAAAAGATCATATTTGACGAGCCCATTAGCGAAGAGACGTTTTCCCTGGAGAATCTGAAGCAATGAGCGGACGGCTGCTGCGGCTCGCGTGGCGCAATCTCTGGCGTAATCCCCGTCGGACGCTGATCGCCATGGCGGCGATCGGCTTGGGCTACGCCATGCTGCTGTTCGTGGCGTGCCTGATGGCTGGGCTGAGGCAGCAGATGATCGAGAGCGGCACGGACCTTGTTCTCTCTGATATTGAGGTGCACGCGCCGAGTTACTACCAGGATCGTCCCATTCACCAGACCTTGGGAGGGCGAAACGGGACGGATGTCAGCGCCCTGGTGGCCGCCATCGCCGCCGACCCCCGGGTTCAAGCTGCGAGTCCCCGGGTGTACGGCTACGGCTTGGTCAGCGCGCCCCATCAATCGGCTGGGGCGCAACTCCTTGGCGTAGTCCCCGACCAGGAACAGAAGATTACTGTGCTGCAAACTCGAATGGTAAAAGGGAGTTACCTGACCGGACAGATGCCCAAAGGTGTCGTGATGGGAGATAAACTCGCCGCCACGATTGGCGTCGAGGTGGGATCGGAAATCGTCCTGTTGACGCCGGCGGCCGATGGTTCGACGGGAAATGACCTGTACACGGTAGCCGGCATGTTTCACACGGGGCTTGACGCCATGGACCGGGGGCTGGTGCTCATGTCTCTCGCTTCTCTACAGGAGCTGTTGCGCTTACCGCCGGGAAGGATCCATGAAGTTGGGATCAAGCTCCATGACATCACCACGGCGACAAAGACGGCGGCGGCACTTGCGGTGCAACTGAGCAAGACCTTTCCGGTTCGGGTGAGGGCCTGGCCGGAGCTGGCACCGGAGCTGGCCGACTACGTGCAGTTCAATCGTCGTGTTACTTTCATTCTCTTTTCCATCTTTTTCCTGTTGGCAGTCATGGGCATCGTCAACACCATGCTCATGGCGATCATCGAGCGCACGCGTGAGCTCGGCATGCTGATGGCCGTGGGAATGCGTCCGGTTCAGGTGGTTTGTCTCATCGTGGCGGAGGCGGCAAGTCTGGCTGGAGCCAGTCTGGTTTTGGGAGGAGCGCTTGGGGCGCCGCTCCTTTGGTATTTGCAGGTCCATGGTCTGAACATGGGTGGCAATCGCGGTGCGGTCTCTCTGGCCGGAGTCGTGGTCGGCCCCCTCTGGTACGGTCGACAGGATTTCACTGCCTACACTCAGGCCGCTCTGGGGCTGGCCGTCACGGCTCTGGTGTCGGCACTCTATCCCGCGTTGCGAGCGGCTCGCTTTCGACCGGCGGAGGCGCTCCGAAAGGTCTAGCGATGACAGGTGCTCTCCTGCTGGTGAAAATCGGATGGCGCAATCTCTGGCGTAATCCCCGCGGGACCCTACTGACGGCCCTGGCTTTGGGTTTGGGACTTACCTTGCTACTGATTTCCTTGGGCTTGCTCGATGGCAGCCACGAGCAAATGGTTGGTAACGGGGTGAGATTCGGCACCGGGCACGTCGTCATCCAGGCGCAGGGGTATCAAGACACCGGCTCTGTGGGGCTGTTGCTGCCAGCCCGAGTCCTATCCACGGCCGATGAAGTTTTGCATGCCGTGGCCCTGAAGCATGTTCTGCGAGGCATGAGTCCCCGACTGCTGGCCTCTGGACTACTGAGTTCCGCAGCCAACGCCAGCGGCGTGAGCATGATGGGGGTCATCCCCAGAGATGAGCGGGCTGTATCGCTGATTCCCCAGCGGATCATCGAGGGGAACTATCTCAAGGACGACCAACAATCGGGTATTGTCATTGGCGTGGAGTTGGCCCGCAAGCTCGCGGTGAAGATCGGGGACAAAGTCGTGCTCATGACTCAGGCGGTACAACCGCCCGACACGGAAGCGACGGATGCAGGTGGAGGAGACATGCAGAGCACCCTGCTGCGGGTGAGCGGGATCTTTCGCACCGGTATCCAAGCGATCGATGCCCACATCATCCAGTTGCCGTTGCCCGAGGCCCAAGCATTGCTCGGAGTGCCCGACCGGGTCACTCAGGTCGCGATCCTCCTGGAGCGGGAGGGTGACTCGCTGATGGTGGCCCGGGCATTGCGGAAACAATTGACGGGAGTTCCGGTTGAAGTTCTACCCTGGCGGGAATCGATGCCGACACTGGCTCAGCTCTTCTTGTTGGACGAGGCCTTCAATTATGTCATGAACGGTGTGGTACTCGCGATGGTCGGGTTGGGGATACTCAACACGATTCTCATGCGAGTACTCGAGCGTCGTTATGAATTCGGTCTCTGTTCGGCTCTGGGTCTACGGCCTGTGCAGCTTGGCGTCATGATCATTGGCGAGTCGTTGGCGCTAACGGCGCTCAGCCTCGCTCTGGGGCTGGTGCTGGGGTTGGGTGCCCAGCATTATTTCGCCACCGCCGGGTTGGACTTGCGCTGGTTCTTCCACAGCAGCCTTCCCACCGCGCTCGTTTTTGACCCGATCATCTACTCGCGCTTGAGCCTGACGCGAATCGTGTCGTCCGTCGGCATTGTATTTCTGGCGGCGACCATCATCTCCTTTTATCCGGCGCTCAAAGCCGCGCGAACCGAACTGCCCGGCGCATTGAAGGTGTTTTAGCATGATTAGGAGAGCAATATGACCCAGTGGGCAGTGGAACTGAGGGATGTGAAGAAGACCTACCGCACGGGGCCAATCGAGGTTCCGGCCCTGCGCGGAATCAGTCTGCGGATTGCTCCCGGAGAGTTTCTTGCGATTGCCGGGCCGTCCGGTTCCGGCAAAACGACGTTGCTGAACATCATCGGCGGACTCGACCGAGCCGATACGGGAGAGGTGTTGGTGGAAGAGAAGAACCTCCAACTCCTATCCTCAGGAGAACTGGCTCGCCTGCGGCTCCAGCGCCTCGGCTTCGTCTTTCAAGCGTACAACCTGCTGCCGGTCCTGACCGCGTTGGAGAACGCTGAATTCACCTTGCTCCTGCAGGGCGTACCGGTGGAGCAGCGTAAAGAACGGGTGCAAAAGCTGTTCGCAGAAATCGGCCTTGCCGGCCTGGAACCCCGTCGTCCCGGTGAGTTGTCCGGCGGGCAACAGCAGCGAGTGGCGGTAGCGCGAGCCATGGTCACCGAGCCGGCGTTGATTCTGGCGGACGAACCCACGGCGAATCTCGACTCGGTGACGGCGACCGCTCTCCTCGAAGTGATGGAACAACTCAATCGCGTTCACAACACGACGTTCGTCTATTCCACCCACGATCCGCAAGTCATGGAACGGGCGCGGCGGCTGATTCGCTTGCACGACGGTCAGATCGCCAGTGATGTGGCGCATGCCGTCCCCGCGCTCTGAGCCATGACCAAAATCACTTTGAAACAACGAGCCCGAGAGATGTGGCACAAGCTGTCACACCTCGATGCCCGACCGGACCAAATCGCGACCGGCTTCTCCATCGGCATCGTTGCCAGTTTCCTGCCACTGAATCCATCCCCCCTCATCGTGGCGACCGTGGTGGCATGGCTGCTGGGCAGAAACGTGATGGCCGCCGTTGCCGGGGCAACGACGGCGATTCTCTATGTTCCGCTGTTGCCGTTGATCTGGCTGGCTGAATATCGATTGGGGAAGTTGATTCTCCCGGTGCAGCATCCGCTGGCGTTGGACCACGCGCGACTATGGGACGTGCTGCAAAAGGGGTGGGATGCCTACGCCGCCATGTTCGTTGGCTCGATCATCATCGCTACCCCCGTCACGTTGCTCACCTATTTGGTCGTCAAACATCTCGCCGAGAGATGGGCTCGGCAAAAATGAGCGGAAGCGTGAGCTCAATGCAAATGGCCGGCAACCCCTTCTCAAACCCGCCGATTTGCTCTGTGACGGGGACACTGTTCATGCCGCACGAAAGAGGCTATGGGGTATTCCAGAAAGCAATCTTGCAGTAGCAGGTCAAGAATCAGCCCCAGACAGATGGCTATTAACGCCCCCCACTTTTCAGGAGGAGTTCAATCATCTCTGTGCACGACAACCGCTTTGCCAGTGTCAAGGGGGGCTGACCGTATTTGTTCTTAGCACTCGCATCGGCACCCGCCGCGAGCAGGAGAACAGCCGCTTCCGTGTTGCAGTGCATAGCCGCAAGGTGTAACGGAGTATCTCCGCCTCCGTTGACGGCGTTCACGTCCGCCCCGTGGTCTAGAAGAAGTTGAACGATCTCTTTGGGACCCCAATATGCTGCACAGTGCAAAGGGGTCCCACCATTCCCATCGCGGGCGTCGATTTTCGCCCCGCTGTCGATCAAACACCTCACCACGTCAGCGTTTCTGTTCACCACAGCAGCCGAAAGTGGATTACCATCGTTCACGTCCGCCCTGTGTTCAATCAGCAATCTCGCAACATCCTTATTGCCGCCGGCAGCGCACTCACCAAGGGCAGTGCCTCCACGGATGGAACGGGCATTTACATCGGCTCCTTTTGTAAGCAGTAATCCAACCATTTCGGCGTCTCCCCTCTTGGCGGCGTAATGAAGGGGCCTGTTCTCGGCGTAGTCCTTCACATCTATATCCGCACCGGAAGCGATGAGAAATTCAGCGACGCCCTTGCTGCTGCTGATGCTAGCGATATGGAGAAGTGTAAATCCGGCTTGGTCATATTCCTCACGCGTATTAGCAAGCTCACGATTTCCCTTGGTAAACTTGCGAACGTCCTCAACATCGTCTGCAACCGTCGCTAAGAAGACATCGGGTCTTACTCCGTTTGCGATTAGCAGCTTCGCCAATTCTTTGTCCATGACATCATTGGCGTATCGGCTGATTCGCCACGACTCTCGTCTCGACAAGTCTAGCCGCCCCCTGCTCTTCACTAGAAGCTTAACCGTCGCCACATCCATGAACTCCCGCGCGTAATCGAAAAGCGAGCTGCCCTGCTTGTCCTTCCACTTACACAGAGAAGGGTTCTGCTCCAAGAGTTCTCTCACCCTCACCGAGTTTCCGGCCCCGACAGCTTCGCCCATGAGGTCTTGCTCACCGAAGGCTGATGTCCCAGCGAAGAAGACAATCAACATCGAGCACGTGATAGTCGCCTTCATAATCCTTGGTCAGAAAGGACTGATGGAAGCACGCAGCGTTCTAGGGACGTCGGATGACCATTAGCGTGTTCATGGAGGACGATGACCATGGCAACCCTTGGCGATGTTGTACGGGTATGGTTTCCTGGATGATTTCCGTAACGCTCACGACGCTAGCCTATGCCCCTCGACACCGAGTGTCAACAGCCGTCCGGCCATTGCCAACAGGTCAAACGCCAGCCGTGTCCTTCCACGGCGAGAGCGGCTGCATAGCCGGGGGCGGGGGTAAGTTCCTGAAGTGACCAGCGGGAGGCTTCGAATGGATCTCGTTGCGTGCCGAGTACCGCGGCAGGTTCCCCGGGAGCCAGCGACACGTCAAACTGATCCAAGGGCAGTGAAAGTCCCTCGCCCCGGGCCTTGATGTAGGCCTCCTTGCGCGTCCAACCGAGAAAGAACGCCTGACGCTGCGCCTCGGCGGGGAGTGCCCGGAGCGTCGCCACCTCCCGACGTGAAAAATATCGCTCGGCGATCTGTGCGACCGCCACATCGGATCGGATGCGCTCGAGGTCGATGCCCACGTCCCGACCACGACCGACCGCGTACAGGGCGACTCCATGAGAGTGGGACACGCTAAAGCGAATCGCATCCCCATCAGATTCTCCGGCAAGAGCAGGCTTTCCATAAGAGTTGTAGCAAAAGGACAGGCGTTGGGGCTCTCGATTCAAGTAGCCGCCGAGGATGGCCCGGAGCACTCCACGGGCGGCGATAAAGTGCTCGCGGTCTCTCTCAAAACAAAACCGCTCCGCCCTCGCCTGTTCATCCGCAGCAAGATTGTGGAGGAGGCTCTGAATCTGTGACGGGGGCTGGTCCAGGGTCGCTCGCCAGACGTGAACCTCATCGTTACCCAACACCAACATCCCTGGTGGAGCGCGCCACGGAGGAACAGGAGAGCTGATGGGTGCTGCTTTCATGTGGTGGTTCTCACCTGTCTCCGCCCAATTCCTTGGAAAGCACCTGAAGAAGGAGCGGCTGAGTTGCGTTCCAGAAGAAGTGGTCACCGGGAAACATCCGCAACGAGAAGGAAGCGCTCGTTTGACCACGCCAGGCTTCGAGGTCGCCACGACTCACCCGGTGATCCTGCAGGCCGCCAAAGGTGGAGATGGGGCAGTTGAGAGGGGGTTCGGTTACGTACTCGTACTTTTCGTAAACGGTGAAATCTGCTCGCAGGACGGGAAGCATGATCTGCATGAGTTCTGCATCTTCCAACACTTTTCCGGGACTGCCATTCAGGCGACGCAATTCGACCAGGAATTCCCCCACGGGCAGGGCATGGATCGGCCGGTCTCGACGAGCGATCTGCGGCGCGCGGTCCGCAGAGACAAACAGGCGAACCGGCTGAACACCAGACTGTCTCCGGAGCTGACGAGCGAGTTCAAAGCCAACCAATGCTCCCAGGCTGTGACCGAAGAAGGCAAACGGTTTGTTCAGGAGTGGAACCAAAGCTTGGGCAAGAGCCTCGACAAGAGGCGAGAGCTGGGTGAACGGAGTCTCCATCAGCCGAGTTCCCCGGCCGGGGAACTGAACCGGGCAGACCTCAACATCCGCTGGCAAGCCGTCCGACCATGTGCGAAAAATCGAGGCGCCGCTTCCTGCGTACGGGAAGCAGAACAGACGGAGCCGGGCCTGTGGGTTCGGTTTGCGGCAGACAATCCAGGAGTCAATGGCGGTTGCAGTTGTCATGGATCGATCTTTTCTGTTGCTCCATTTTTCTCCGCGTCCGCAGATTGCGCCTGCTTGAGGCAAGCCGTCAATTTCTCTGCCAGAACCTCAACATGAGGCTCGTACATCAGATTGGCGTGATTGCCCGGAACGACGTGGATCTCCACTCCCCCACTGGCCCATTCGCTCCAGCCCAATGTGGGGTCCGGAGATTGGCCCGCCGGCGTTTCACTCGCCTTGAAGAAGGTGATTCGACCCGGGTAGAGATGCAGTCCGTAGTTCTGCGTCGCGCGCAGGTCGCTCCTGAGGAGTTTGACAAAACGGCGCGCCTGGGAAACATCCAGTTCCTCGGGTACCAAGCCGGCGCTCTTCGCCTGTTCCAGCATAAAGGCCAACTGGTCGTCTTTGGGAAGTTCCGCCAGGGACTCCATCGGACCAAACGAAATGCCGAAGTACTGTTCGACCAACCCGATTGCTTCAGAATCTTCCTCCGGAAACGTCTCGTCGGGAGTAGGAATCCGGCCATCCAGTAGGGCGAGCAACGCCACCCGCTGACCTTGCGCATGAAGTTGCTGCGCCATCTCGAAGGCGACCACGCCTCCCATGGACCATCCTCCCAGAAGGTACGGTCCCGTCGGCTGCACCGTCTGCAGGGCTTGGATGTACCAGGCCGCCATGTCTTCGATCCGCGTATGCGGATCTTGTCCATCTTCCAGCCCCCGGGCTTGTAGCCCATAGAAGGGTTGATCGGGACCCAGAAACCGCGCCAGGTGAATGTAGGGAAAAACGTGTCCGCCAGCCGGATGCACGAGGAACAATGGCCTCTTGGTCCCACCGGGTTGAATGGCAACCAACGAGGATGTCGGCCCTGCCGTGGCCTGTTGTCGAAGAATACCAGCGAGATGCTCAACCGTTGCTCCCTGAAAAACGGTCGTCAGCGGAAGTTTCTTACCCAGCCGCTTCTCGATGAGAGAGAACAGACGCACCGCTAGCAGAGAGTGTCCTCCCAGCTCAAAGAAATTGTCTCTCACGCCGACCGGTCGAACGCCCAGAACTTCCTCCCAGATGCGCGCGAGTTGGAGCTCAATGTCATCCCGGGGTGCGACGAAAGCTTTCTCCAAGTCCGGCCTGGATCGATCCGGCGCCGGCAGTGCCCGTCGGTCCACCTTTCCGTTGGGCGTCACCGGCAAGGCCTCGAGCAGCACGACCACCGCCGGCACCATGTACTCGGGTAGCTTGTCTTTGAGAAAGCAACGCAGCTCATCAGCCGAGGAGTCCGCGACCACATAGGCCACCAATCGTTTTTCGCCCGGCGCGTCTTCCCGAGCGAGGACCACCGCCTCCCGCACGGCCGGGTGTTGGCCAAGCACGGTTTCGATTTCTCCCAGCTCGATGCGAAACCCGCGGATCTTCACCTGATCGTCGGCCCGGCCGAGGAATTCAATGTTCCCATCGGGGCGGTAGCGCGCCAGATCGCCGGTCTTGTACATTCGTGCTCCGGGCTCAGTGCGGAAGGGATCCAGAATAAATCTCTCGGCGGTCAACTCCGGCTGGTTCAGATAACCACGGGCCAGGCCCTCTCCGCCGATATGCAGATGACCGGGAACACCGATCGGAACGGGGTTGTCGTGCCGGTCCAGAATGTAGATTGCTCGGTTGGCAAAGGGACGACCAATGGGGACCCGCTGATATGTCGTGTTCTCATTAGGACGGGGAGCAACTTCGAACGCAGTCGCCGTGATCGTCGTCTCGGTCGGGCCGTAAGCATTGAGGAGTCGGATTGAACTCACCGGTGTTCGCTGCCAGAGTTTGAGAACGTTGGGCAACATCGTATCTCCGCCGACAATGAAGAGTCTCGGACGAATGTTCGGGACCAACTCAGTCACGCCCGCCCATTCTCGAGCCAGTTCCTGCCAGTAGGCGGTTGGAAGATTGAGGACCGTGAGCCCGAATTCGGAAATCTTTCTGTGAAATTCTGCCGGATGCCAGACATTTGTCCCCATGATCACGAGCCGGGCCCCGACGATCAGTGTCGGCAGGATCTCCTCCAGTGACACATCGAAACTCAAGGAAGCAAACTGGAGTACGACATCGCGGGAGTCCAGTTCGTAGTACCGTTGAGCATTCCGGCAGTGTCCGGCAATCGAGTGATGCGAAACGAGTACACCCTTGGGTTGGCCCGTCGATCCCGATGTGTAGATTACATACGCCAGGTTTTCAGGGAGGGTCGAGACACCGGGGTTCTCTCCGTTTTCACGGGCGATGGTTTCCCAGTCTGAATCCAGACAGATGACTTTGGTATCATGTTCCGGCAACCCTGCCACCAGTCGTTCCTGGGTCAACAGCACCGGCACCTGGGCATCTTTCAACATAAATGCCAAGCGCTCCTTCGGATATGCTGGGTCCAGGGGCACGTACGCGCCGCCGGCCTTGAGAATGCCCAGCAATCCGATGACCATCTCCAACGAGCGTTCCAGGCAGATGGCCACCAGTACCTCGGGTCCGACTCCCAGCGCCCGCAAGTGATGCGCCAGTTGATTGGCACGGCGGTTCAGCTCCGCATATGTCAACTGCTCGGCTTCGAACACGACGGCGACGACGTCCGGCGTTCGCTCCGCCTGCGCCTCAAAGAGCTGATGAATACACACATCCCGCGGACAATCGGTCTTGGTACTATTCCACTCCACCAGCAGTTGCTGCCGCTCGGCTTCGGTCAAGAGCGGCAAGTCCGAGAGGCGCTGCTCGGGATCAGCGACCATGGCCTCCAACAGGGTCTGAAAATTCCCCAGCATCCGTGCAATCGTGCCCGCCTCAAACAGATCGGTGTTGTACACGAACGCAGCCGTCAGCCCTTGCTCGGTGTCCATGATCTGCAGGGTCAAATCGAAGTGTGCCGTCTCGCTGTCCCCCTCGACAGGGCTCAGGGTCAAGCCCGGCAGCTCGACCGTCCGCAGCGGTGCATTGTGCATCACGAACATCACCTGAAAGAGCGGATTGCGGCTCAAGTCCCGCTTCACGTGTAATTCCTCGACCAGCCGATCAAAGGGCAGGTCCTGATGGCCATACGCCCCCAAACATACCTCCCGCACCCGTCGCAAGAGCTCCCGAAAACTAGGATTACCGGAAAGGTCCGTCCGCAGGACCAGTGCGTTGACGAAGAATCCGATCAGCCCTTCGGTCTCCAACCGGTTACGGTTGGCGATCGGCGTGCCCACGATCAGATCGTCCTGACTCGTGTAGCGATACAGCAAAACCTTAAAGGCCGCCAACAACGTCATGAACAGGGTCACCCCTTCCTGGCGACTCAGCGTTTTGAACCCTTCCTGCAGATGTTTGGGCAACACCAACGATTGGTGCGCACCCCGGAAAGTCTGCACCGCCGGTCGGGGGTGGTCCGTGGGCAGATCAATCAGAGCGGGGGCATTGGCCAGTTGCTTCTTCCAATAGGCAATCTGGGTTTCCAGGACTTCACCCTGCAACCACTGTCGCTGCCAGTGGGCGAAGTCCGCATATTGAATGGGTAACGCCGGTAGCGGCGAGGACCCGCCGGCGCAGAAGGCAACATACAGCGTCGCCACCTCTCGAACCAGTATTCCAGTTGACCAACCATCGGAGATGATATGGTGCATTGTCAGCAACCCCACGTGCTCCTCGTCGCCCAACCGTAACACGGTACACCGTATGAGCGGGCCTTGGGACAAATCGAAGGCCCGTTGGGCTTCGGCGGTGACCAATCGCCGAACCTCGGCTTCCTGCTCGCTCGCCGGCAGCTTCCGCAGGTCAACGACCGGCAGCTTGATCGTCAAGGTCGGGGCGATCACTTGCGTGGGTCGTCCATCCACCTTCCCAAAAGTGGTGCGCAAGGATTCGTGGCGCTTGACGATTTCATTGAGACTCCGCTCCAGCGCCGCCAGGTTGAGTGGTCCCTGGAAGCGGACGGCGGCTGGAATATTGTAGGCTGAAAGGCCGGGTTCCAACTGGTCGAAGAACCAGAGTCGCTGCTGGGCAAACGAGAGAGCCAGGTCTCCGTTCCGTGGAACCGGCAGGATGGGTGGCGCCAGCAGGAGCTGCCCGGCCTGACGGGCGGCCTCAATGCTTTCCGCCAGACCAGCCACGGTCGGTGCCTCGAACAGTCGACGCAGCGGAATTTCCACCTGAAAAGCTTCGCGCATCCGCGACACGAGCTGGGTTGCCAAAAGCGAATGTCCGCCGAGGTCGAAGAAATTGTCGTGGACACCTACCCGTTCTATGTTGAGCAGCTGGACCCAGATCTCCACCAGTGACTCTTCTGTCGGAGTGCGGGGCGCCACAAACACCTTGTCCAGTTCGGGTCGTGATCGGTCGGGCGACGGCAGTGCCCGGCGGTCGATCTTTCCGTTGGGCATTAACGGTAAGGCATCCAGCAGCACGAAGACCGCCGGTACCATGTACTCGGGCAGTTTCTCCTTCAGAAAATTACGCAGATCGGTAGTCGTCGGGAGAGGCTCCCGCTCCGCGACCACATAGGCCACCAACCGCTTCTCGATCCTGAGCGAAGTCGAAGGATCTGTCAGCAGCGAGGCCGAAGGGTCGCCCGGCTTGTCTTCCCGAGCCATGACCACAGCCTCTCGCACGGCCGGGTGTCGGCCAAGCGCCGCCTCGATTTCTCCCAGTTCGATGCGAAACCCGCGGATCTTCACCTGGTGGTCGGTACGACCGAGGAACTCGATGTTCCCGTCAGGCCGATAGCGGGCCAGGTCGCCGGTCTTGTACATCCGCGCTCCGGGCAGGACACGGAATGGATCAGGAATGAATTTCTCGGCGGTCAACTCCGGCCGGTTCAGATAACCGCGAGCCACACCGGCGCCGCCAATGTACAGCTCACCCGCCACGCCGATCGGGACCGGATGCAGTGAGGAATTCAAGATGTAGATCTGCGCGTTGGCGATGGGACGGCCAATTGTCACTTCTTCTCCCGAGGTAATTCTGGCGGCGGACGCGTTGGCGGTCGCCTCAGTCGGGCCGTAGATATTCCAGATCTGGAGATGTGGCAGCACGGACAAGGAGCGCGCGACCAACTCTTTGCTCAGCGGTTCGCCGCCGAAAAATACATATGCCAGGCCTTCGCCCGGCGGCTTGGCTTGACCGGACTGGATTGCGTGGAGGATGGCCGTCCATAACGATGGCACGCAGTTAAGTCCGACCTTTGTTCGCGCCGCAAGTGCCGACAGCAGCTTGGTGGGTTCTGCGAGGACCTCCTCCGGGAGAATCCACACCTGGCCGCCGCGCAGGAGGGGGGGGGATAGCTGCTTCAGGCACATGTCGAAGGTTAGTTTTGTCGTCAGGGGCACGGAGAGTTCAGGGTCGCCCAGCGGACCTGCGTTGACCCAGCACAGATAATTGACGAGGCCGCCGTGCTCGCACATGACCCCCTTGGGCTGCCCCGTCGAGCCCGAGGTGTACATCACATAGGCAAGGTTCTGGGCGGTTGCCCCGCTTGCCGGATTGTTCTCGCTCTCTTGAGCGATGGCTTCCCACCCGGAATCCAGGCACACAACGCGGCCTCCACAATCGGGCAGGCGCTCCAGACAATGCTTTCGCGTCAACACCACTGGCGCGTGCGCATCCTGCAGCATGAACGCCAGTCGCTCCTTGGGATACGCTGGATCCAATGGCAGGTAAGCTCCGCCGGCTTTGAGAATGCCCAGGACCCCGACGACCATCTCTGAGCAGTGCTCCATGCAAATGGCCACCAGTACTTCCGGCCCAACGCCCAGCGATTGCAGGTGATGGGCCAGTTGATTGGCGCGAGCATTGAGTTGAGCGTACGTCAGGTGCTGTCCCTCAAACACGACGGCCACGCTGTCCGGCGTCCGCAGGACTTGCTCTTCAAACAATTGGTGGAAGCACTTGTCTTTGGGGCATTCGGTCTTGGTATCGTTGAACTCAACCAACAGTTCCTGGCGTTCCGCACCGGTCAGAATCTCCAAATCACCGATCGCGGCGGCCGGATCGCAGATGACACTTTCCAGCAGCGCGTGAAAGTGTCCCGCCATCCGGGCAATGGTGGCAGCATCAAACAAGTCGGTGTTGAAGCGGATGGAGGCGGAAAGCGATCCGGTCGTCTCAATGATTAACATGACCAGATCCAGAGTCGCAGCCCGTCGTTCCAGAGGGATCGACTCCATCACAAACCCGCCCAGATCCATCCGTAGCCCGGTCTCGCCCCGCGCGAACGCCGGTACGGCCTGTTCCGCGACCCGGTGCGGTTTATCCAGGACGAACATGGTCTGGCAGAGCGGTGACCGGCTGAGATCCCGGGGCGGCCGGAGCCGTTGAACCAAACGCAGGGTCGGGTAGTCCTGATGTTCGAGAGCCGCCAACACCGTCTGACGCACCTGGCTCAGATGCACCCGGAAAGTTGGATTCCCGGAAAGATTCGCTCGTAAGACAACCGGATTGGCGAAGAAGCCCACCAGCCCTTCAAACTCGGCCCGGCTGCGTCCGACCATGGGAGAAGCCACAAGGATGTCTTCCTGGCCGCTGTGGTAGTAAAGCGTCAGTTCGAACGCCGCCAGCAGTACCATGTACAGCGTTGCCCCCTCGGCTTTGGCGAGCACCCTCAACCGCCGGGCCAGTTCATCGTTCAGAGTGAAATCGTGTTGTGCGCCATGAAACATTTGGATCGGTGGTCGTGGTCGGTCGGTCGGCAGATTGAGCACAGGCAACGGGCCGGTCAGTTGTTTCTTCCAGTAGTCCCAGAGCCGTTCGCCTACCGGACTTGCCAGCATTTCGGTCTGCCAACGAACGAAGTCCGTGTATTGCAGATCAAGTGGAGGGAGGGCTGCTGCTCGACCGGCCTTTTTCGCCGGATACAGCACACCGAGTTCATTCAGGATCACCGCGAGAGACCAGAAATCGACCACGATGTGATGAATGACCAGCAACAGGATGTGTTCCTGCGCCGATCGAGTGAACAGACTCACTCGCATAACCGGCCCTCGTTCCAAGTCAAACCGACGCTGCGTTTCCTCGACCAGACGGGTCTGCAGTTGATCCCCGCGCCAAGCGGAAGCATCGATCTCCTCGAAGTGGACCGACTGATGCTCGTGGATTTGTTGAACGGGTTTGCCGGAGTGCACCGCAATCGTGGTGCGCAGGGACGGATGGCGATCCACCAGCGCTTGAAACGCACGCCGGAGAGCCGGGATGTCTACATCGGAGCGGATGCGCGCCGCAAAACTGACATTGTATATCGAGCTTTCCGGCGCGAACTGGCACAGGAACCAAATCCCCTGCTGATTATCGGAGAGCGGACAAAACGATTTGGACCCGCTTACCTTTTTCCGCAGGAGCTGCGCAAGAAGGGCGCGCTTTTCACTGGGGGAGAGATCGACAGTTTGCGGGGAGATCTGGCTCATTCACCAACCTTCTCCTCACCCAACATATCGGTGAGCAATGAACCCACTTGCTCATCCGAGAGCTGGTCCAGATTGGCCAACAGACGTTCCGCATTTCGTTGCTCCACCGGTTGGGCAACTGCAGGGGCCGGAGGAGGCGTCGGGTTGGCGGCGTCAGCTGCCAGTTGATCCAGCACCTGCGTGACAGCTTCGTCAACGCTAAAGCCCTGAAGGAATTTCACCACCGGCACGTTCACTTTCAGGTCAACCGCGATCCGGTTTTTCAGTTCAACGGCCATCAAGGAGTCCAGTCCGAGGTTGTTCAGGGATTGGTGCATGTCCAACTTGGATGGGCTGAGCCCGAGCACCCGGCCCACTTGCTCGCTCAGGTAGGATTGCAGCAATTGCCGTCGGTCCGCTGGTTCGGCCGCAAGAAGGGCATCCCTCCTTTCGCTCGTGCGGCCCGCTGGCCGGAGGACTTCGGCCTCCTCACGCGCCAGTTCAGACAGCAGCGGCGAGGCGCTGCCGCCCGGAAAAAATTCTCGATACTGCTTCCAGTTGACCGGCACCGCCACGACCTGGGTTGCGCTTCGTCCGAGCAGTCGTCCCAGCATTTCCAGCGCTTGCTTGGGGGCGATGCTGCTGATTCCCAGGAGGGCGAGGCGCGCGGCGAGACGCTTGCCTCCAACCGAATCCGCGAATCCCTCACCGGCCCAGGCACCCCAGTTGATACTCAGGGCCGGCTGGCCATGGGTTTGCCGGTGATGCGCCAGCGCATCCAGGAAAGCGTTGGCGGCGGCATAGTTCCCCTGACCGGGCTGGCCCAGTACAGAACCCGCGGAAGAGAAGAGTATGAAGAAGTCCAAGGGATCGTCTTGGAGCAGGCGATGCAGCAGCCAGCCACCCATCACCTTTGGCCGCAAAACCGTGTTCAGTGCTGCCGCATCGAGTTGCACCAGCAGTCCGTCCTGCAGCACTCCCGCCGCGTGCACGACACCCCGGATCGGCGGCCAACCCTCCGCGCGAAACTCGTCCAGAAAGCCGCTCAACTCTCCTTCATCCGCCACATCGACCGACGCCAGATGCACACATGCTCCCAAAGATTCCAGTTCCCGAATGGCGGTGATTTGACGGGCCAAGCGACTTCCTGCTTTTACCGAGCTCCAGTTCGAGCGCGACGGGAGCTTGGTGCGTCCCAAAAGGATCAACCTCCGCGCCCCTTGCTCGACCATCCAACGCGCGACCAAGAGACCGAGGTCTCCGAGCCCTCCGCTGATCAGATAGCTGCCGTCCGTCCGCCACCGGACGGGGCGTGCCTGCGTGGCCGATGGGCGCTGGCGAACCAAACGGGCCACGTATCGTCGCCCTTGACGGAACGCAAGCTGATCCTCTCCCTCCGTGCTGGAGATTTCCTCCCACAACTGATGAGCGGCAGCGTCACGAAGTGATGCCCCGGGTTCCAAATCCACCAGCCCTCCCCAGAATGTTGGGTGTTCCTGCGCAATGACGCGACCCAATCCCCAAAGCGGCGACTGCGCGACGGACAACGGGGAACACTCTTCTCCGGCCGCTTGAGCACCCTGTGTGATCAGCCACAGTCGCGGGAGGTCAGACGATTCCTTTCGAGCCAACTCCTGGACCAACAACAGTACATTGCCGCAGCCCAGAGTCTCGGCGGCATTCAGCGAAGCCACGGTGGTCTCCTCTGAACGAGCAGCATCAAGACTCCAGAGATGGACAATTCCACGACAGCCCGGCTGGTCCGATACCAAAGCCGCCTCGAAGAGCCGGCGAATGTCCTCGGGTCGCTCGGGGCGGATGCGAAAATGCTCGCGGTCCGTTTGCTCGTACGATTCCCCAGCGGTGACCAGAACGCTTCGTTCGCCCCGGGCCTCCAACAGCGCGGACAGCGCATCTCCAACGCCACCGCTGTCGGTAAAGATCAGCCAACTTGCACGGCTCGCTGGCGCGGAAGGTTTTCCTGCCGCGCGCTCTTTGGGCTGCCACTGGAACTCATAAAGCCAGTCGTCGAGATTATCGACAGCGGGGCGCGGTGTGTCTTCACCCAGGTATTCAAAGCGAAGTCCCTGAATCTCGACCGATACACGTCCCGCTTCATCGAGGAGTTGTACTTCTCCCGTTGTGGCATCCGCCTCCCGATGCTGCACCCGAGTGTGACTCCATAGATGTCGGTCCGGACGACCGTGAACCCGGAATTGGTCGATGCGGGTCGGCAGGTAGATTCCTTGTCGGCCGTTTTCAGTGGCTTCCGCAGCAACCGCAGCCCCGAGAACCTGTAACCCGGCATCGAGGATTGCCGGGTGAATTTGAAAGCCATCAAACTCTTCCCCCGCCCCATCCGGCACCTGCACTTCACCCAACATATCGCCGTTGTTCCGCCACAACTGGGAGATGCTCTGAAAGAACGGACCGTAGTGGATGCCGCTTTCGCGAAGTCTCCGGTAATAATCCGGGCCGGAGATCTTCTCGGCGCATCGAACTCGCATTTCCGTGAGCGTCTCCTGCGCGGCATACGGGGTGGTCACGCTGTTGTCCTGTTGAAGACAGACCTTGCCGGTCGCATGCAGCATCCATGATGTGCCGGAGTGCACGACGCCTACCGGGCAACTGTAGATGTGAAAGGATGCCGTTCCACCTGCGCCCGGAGAGAGGATCACCTGAATCGTGTGGGTTCCGCCCTCGGGGAAGAAAAGCGCCTTGCGAAATTCGATGTCCTTCAGCGCAACGGATTGCGCTCCGAAGACTTCAACCGCGGCGGCCAGGGCCATCTCCACATAGGCCGAGGCGGGAAGCACGGCGACACCCTGGATGCGGTGATCATCCAGATAAGGCAGGGAATTCCTGTCCAGCGTGGTTTCCCAGAAGTGGGTTTCTGCAGGATGCGCCGATGCGAAATGCCGGCCCAAGAGAGGATGGTTCCCTATCCTGCTCCGAGAGGCTTGCTCCCGGTGAGAGTCGGTGTCCGCCGCTGAGGGCTCAAGCCAACAACGCTCCCGTTGCCACGGGTAGAACGGGAGTCGAACGCACCGGCCTCCGGTCGGATAGATCAGGTTCCAGTCAACCGGGTATCCCAAAGTATAAAGCGCGCCCAACGATCCGAGCAGGACCGTGCGTTCGTCCTCCTCACACCGCAGAGAAGGAAGCACGGCGCCTTCCTGGCCGAAGTGATGAAACCCTTGCTGCATGGCGCTGAGCAGAATGGGGTTCGGGCTGATTTCCAGGAAGATGTCATGCCCGTCTTCCACCAAGCGCTGAACCGAAGTGGAGAACAGCACCGGCTCTCGCATATTCCTCGCCCAATAGAACGCATCGAATTCCAGACCGTGGCTGACTTGGCCGGTCACCGTCGAGTAGATCGGCACGGATTCAGCCTGCGGCTGTAGCCCTTCCAACGCCTTTAGTAAATCGGCGCGCAACGGGTCCATCTGGGGACTATGCGAGGCAAAATTGACCTTCACCATGCGACAGAAGATGTCGCGACGCTGCAACTCATCCAGAATAGCTGCGAGCGTGGCCGGATCTCCGGACAACACCGTCGAGGTGGGACCGTTGCTGGCGGCGACCGACACGCGGTCTTCGGAGCCGACCAGAACGCATCGAGCTTCCTCGATGGAGAGATCCACCGCTGCCATGGCCCCTTTCCCAATGATCCGCTTGAACAGCCGGCTGCGATGACAAATGACCCGGACAGCATCGTCGAAGCTCAGCGCACCAGCGACATACGTGGCCGCAACCTCTCCCAAACTATGGCCCACCACGGCCTGCGGCTCGATACCCCACGAGCGCCACAAGGCCGCCAAGGCGACTTGAATCGCAAAGAGGGCCGGCTGGATGATGTCGATTTCGTTCAACCGCGACTGGGCAACGTCGGTTGCTGTGAGTTCGGCGAGCAACGACCAATCTCCGTACGGTCGCATCGCCCGGTCGCAGTGTTCGACGACCTCCCGGAATACGGCTTCCTGCTCCAACAGCTGCCGCCCCATGCCAAACCATTGGCTCCCTTGCCCCGGAAATACAAAAACAAGTTTTCGCCGGCGAGCGGAAAGCTTGCGGCCTGATGACAAGCCGGGACGAGCCTCGCCCCGCAAAAAGGCTTCCAGGCTCTCCATCAGTTGCGCTGGCGAATTGCCGGTAACGGCGAGACGGTGGTCGTGGTGACTGAGCCGCACGCTGGCTGTGTAACAGACATCCGGCAACGACGCCGCGGACTCCGGGGTGGTGAGGAAGTCTTGGTAGGCGCGAGCGAGAGACTGGAGGGCTTCCGGACTGCGTGCCGACAGCGGGAGCAGGTGTGTGCCGATTTTTCGTTCCGCATCCGGCATCCCGATAATGGACAGGAGCGCCTCTTCCAAAACCACATGAGCATTCGTGCCGCCGAAGCCGAATGAGCTGACTCCGGCCAATGCTGGGCCGGACCCCACGGGCCATGGACCCAGCGTCGTTTGCACTCGGAGAGGAAGCTCATCAAAAGGAATATGCGGGTTGGGCTTTTCAAAGTGCAGGCTAGGCGGGATCTCCCGATGACGGAGCGCCAGCGCCACCTTGATCAAGCCCGCAATACCGGCGGCGGCCTCAAGGTGGCCCAAGTTGGTCTTGACCGACCCCAGGGCGCAAGGCTGTCCTGGTGAACGCTCGACGCCCAGCACTGTGCCCAGCGCTTTCGCCTCGATCGGGTCACCCAACAATGTGCCCGTGCCATGGGCCTCGACGTATTGGACCTTGCCGGGCGAGACGGCGGCTTGCCGGTAGGCTTCTCGCAGGACCGCCTCTTGGGCCAGCGGATTCGGCGCCATGAGCCCGTTGCTCCGTCCGTCCTGGTTCACGGCGCTGCCGCGAATGACGGCATAAATTGGATCACCATCAGCCAGAGCTTTCGAGAGGGGCTTCAGCACGACGACACCAGCACCCTCACTGCGAACGTAGCCGTTGGCCCGGGCATCGAACGCTTTGCAGCGACCATCCGGCGCCATGGCGCCGGCTTTGGTGAAATTGATCGCAATCGCCGGCGAGAGAATCAGGTTCACGCCCCCGGCTAGGGCCAGCGTGGACTCGCCGCTCCGCAGGCTGCAGCAGGCTAGGTGGACGGCCACGAGCGACGAGGAACAGGCCGTATCAATGGCGAGACTCGGCCCGCGGAAATCGAACAGGTACGAGATTCGGTTGGCGGCGATGCTCAGGGCATTGCCGGTGCCGGCGTAGGCATCGATTCCCTTGAGATCATTCCACTGCAGCCGGCCGTAATCGTTGGTCGCGATGCCAATGAATACGCCGGCCTGGGTGCCGACCAGATGTTCGGGCACCTGCCCCGCGTCCTGTAAAGCTTCCCAGGTCACCTCCAGCAAGAGGCGTTGCTGGGGGTCCATGCGCAACGCCTCCCGAGGGGAGATGCCAAAGAAATTGGGATCGAACTGGTCCACCTGCCCCAAAAAGCCGCCCCAGCGAGTGTTCATTTTGCCCGGCGCCGCCGGGTCTGGATCGTAAAACGCGTGCTGGTCGAAACGATCCGCGGGAACTTCGCGGATGGCATCCACTCCGTCTCGCAGCAACTGCCAGAACGCTGCCGTGTCGTTCGCGCCGGGAAACCGGCAGCCGATGCCGATGATGGCGATCGGTTCGTTTTTCGCCTCCCGGTCCTGACCGGCCCTGGTTGCTGACTCCGGCACGTCCGGTGATCCTGCCAAATGCCGAGCGAGAGCTTCGATGGTGGGGTACTCATAGACCAGAGCCGGAGAAAGCTTTCGTCCCAGCCACTCGGCGAGTTCACCGGCCAGGCTGACCGCCTCCGTTGACCCGAGTCCGTAGCTCGCGAAGGGCTCCCGGATATCGATCTCATGAGACTCGATTCCCAGCCGCTCGGAAAGTTTGGAGAGCAACCACGCCTGGATGGCTTCTGCGTTGGCAGAACTCTCAGCCATCGCTCACTCCTCACCGAGTCTTTCCAGCGTCCCCTTTAGGAAACTGGCTTGGCAAGCGTGGCGCTGCACCTTGCCGCTGGTGGTCTTGGGAACGCGCCCAGCCCGGAGCAGCACCACCGTGTGGACTCGCACATCATGCTCTTCGGCCACCGCCCTCCGAATGGCCCGGACCACGGCCTCGACATCCAGCGGCAAACGCCCGGTTGGATGAGCACGCGCTTCCCCATCCGGCGGGGTGCGAACCGCCGGTTGGTACCGGGGATCGACTTCGGCGGCGATGATCAGGTGTTCTTCGCCGGTGCCATCGACCGAAAAAGCCGCGCAGCAAGCCGGCCGTAAGGCTGGGTGACTCTGTTCCACCGTCAATTCAATATCCTGCGGGTAAAGCTTGCGACCACTGATGATGATCAGATCCTTCAGGCGACCGGTGACAAACAGCTCGCCGTCTTTCATAAATCCCAAATCCCCGGTGCGTAGAAACGGTCCCTCCCCGGTATCTTTCAGGTAGGCTCGACAGGCGCGTTCTGTGTCCTCGGGTCGGTTCCAATACCCCTGGGTCACGCTCGGGCCGGACACCCAGATTTCGCCCACTTCATCTGATGCACAAGCGGTCAGCGATTCCGGATGGGCGATGACAATCTTGGTGTCGTGCAAGGCGTGGCCACTACCGACAAGTGTCCGCACATTCTGGTCTTGGGCGCAGGCCTCGACGACGCGGTTCTGTTCAAACGCCGCCACTTGAATCGTGCGGAACATCTCATCTCGTAAGGAACCGCCGGAAACCAGTAGCGTGGCTTCGGCGAGTCCATAACATGGATGGAAGGCGCTGGGGCGGAAACCACACGAGGCAAAGGTCGCCGCAAACCGTTTCATGGTGTCGGCGCGGACTGGCTCCGCGCCATTGTAAGCCACGTCCCAACTACTGAGGTCGAGAGTTTCACGTTGTTCGGGAGTAATTCTGCGAGTGCACAAATCATAAGCGAAATTGGGGCCACCGCTAATTGTGGCTTTGTAGTACGAAATGGCCTGGAGCCACCGTATCGGCCGCATGAGAAAAGATACCGGCGGCATCAGGTAACACGGGCGTCCCTTGTACACCGGTTGGATAATCCCATTGGTCAGTCCCATGTCGTGGAAAGCCGGTAGCCAGGTGACGGTGACACTGTCCGGGATGAGCGCAAAGACGCGGTTAATATAGGCCGAATTGTGGAGGAGGTTCCCGTGACTGATCACGACGCCCTTCGGCTCCGCGGTGGAGCCGGAAGTGTATTGGAGCAACGCCAGCGTGTTGCTGGTCACAGCCGGGTCTCGCCAGTCTTGCGCCAGGCTGCCGTCAACCTTGTCGGTGGCCAACCAGCGCATCTTTTGCAACTCGGGGGCTTGTGTGAACAGACTCTGCGTGTTGGAGAGAATCGCCGACGTGGTGAGTACCACCGAAGGCTGCGCATCCGTGATGATGGCCCGAAGCCTGGGGAGGGTCCGCCGCGGCTGAGCCAGATTGGGCGGAGGCAGGGGGACGGCAATCACCCCGGCATACAGGCAACCAAAAAACGCAGCGATGAACTCGAGACCTGCTGGATAGAGCAACAGCGCACGCTCGCCATTTGCTCGGTAGCTTTGGAGCAGCGCCCCGATACTCCGGGCTTGGCAGTCCAACGCCGCATAGGTCAGATGATCCCCTTCGGCTTCTCCATCGACCAGATACGTATAGGTCCGCTGTTCAGGCTGCTGCAGCGCTCGCCAGCGAAGGATTTCGACAAGCGTGGACAATCCCACGGTGGGATCAGTAATGTCTCGCTTCATCCGTAGCATTCCGGGGAAAAGTAGCAGTCCACGTTGCAAGAGTAAACCCTTTCTCTCTTGTCCACGCCGAACAACGTTGTTGCGTCTGCAGCAGTTGTTGTTTGTTCAAACAGAACTCAGTCAGTCTGAATGATAATACATTTGCAAACAGGGCAAGCGCTATGGGGTGTTTACCCTATGTGAAATATCATTCGTAAGATTGGGGTCCGACTGCTTCCCCCCTGTATTATGTAAACACTTGTAGGCCCCCGATGACCTTGCCCCCTGAAACTGGACAGTTTCCAAAGAGAGTCTTGGCTAATAAAGTGGCGGGAGCCACGAGGAGCCAAGATGAAACGGAAGCGATTCAGTGAAGAACAGATTATTGGGATTCTCAAGCAGGCCGAGGGCGGTTTGCCACTGCCCGAGTTGATCCGTCAGCACGGGATCTGCGAGGGGACCTACTACCGCTGGAAGAGCAAGT
>PLTX01000010.1 GCA_003164675.1 Verrucomicrobiota bacterium
GCTCGGGGCCGATGACGTGGACGATCCCCTGGCGGCCGCTCTTGACGTCGTAGAGCGTGAGGCCGAATTCGCGGCAGCTCGTGCGTAACGACTCGACCTGCCGGCGCGACATCGGCTCGCGGATATCGAGCTGGTTCTCGGTCGGCACGTTGTGGTCGACCGTGGCGAACGTGAGCTCGGGCCTGCGCACCTTGCGGCCCGAGAGGCGCAGGCCCTCGAACGCCTGGGGACTGGTCACCTCGTGGACAAGGTGCCGGTCGATATACAGGAGGGTCGCGTCGTCCCTGACGGCCACCTCGTGACGCTTCCACACCTTTTCAAACAGGGTCTCGGGCATCAACGGCATCCTTCGACGGGTACGAGCACGCCGGCCCGGCTCGGATCGGGCCGGGTGGCGGCGGAAGGAACGATCGCGGTAACAGGCTGGTCGACCCCAGGCGGTCCCGGGGGGCGGGACCGGTCTGAACGGCGGACATCCGCGGCGACCGCGGGGTTCGCGAAGCGCCCCGGGGCCCGTGCATAGACCGGGCAAGGCTCGCGGGTCGAGCCGGATGTCCCGCACGTATGACGTCCAGAATAACGAACCTGGCCGGTCAGGGCGAGAGCCGGCCGGGCGGGTTCGGCTCGTCGAGCGGCGGCAGCGTGCGGGCGACCGCCAGGTCGAAGAGCAATGCGCCGGCCACGCCGCCGGCCAGCGGGGCCACGATCGGCACCCAGAAGTAAGACCCGTGCGACACGAACACCGACGACCCCCAGCCGAGCAGGGCCGCCGCGAGCCGTGGGCCGAGGTCACGCGCGGGGTTGATCGCGTAGCCCGTCAGCCCTCCCAGCGACATGCCGATCACCCAGACGATCGCGCCCACGAGGATCGGCCCGAGGTTCGATTGCGGCGGGTCGTTGCGACGGTCGGTCAGCGCACGGACCGCGAAGAGCAGGACGGCGGTGCCCAGGAACTCGCTGAGGATGTTGCCGGCCAGCCCGTCGAACTCGGGGAAGGTCGCGAAGATGCCCGCCCCGCCGGCCGCCGGGCCGAGGAGCTTGCCGGCCGACATCGCGCCCCGGGTAATGCCGTGCTTCGCCTCGAAGGTCACGAAGGCGGCCGCGTAGTCGGCGTAGACCAGCAGGGCCCCGGCGAAGGCCCCCGCGAGCTGGGCGGCCCAGTAGGCTGGTAGTCGCGACCAGGCGACCTCTCCGCGCATCGCCAGCGCGAGCGTGACGGCCGGATTCAGGTGGCCGCCGCTGGTGCGCCCGCTCACGTACACGCCGAGCGTCACGGCGAGAGCCCAGCCCGTCGTGATCAGCAGCCAGCGCGGGTCCTTTTCGAGCAGGAACGCCGAGGCCACCACGCCGTCGCCCAGGAGCACGAGGAGCGTGGTGCCGAGGAACTCGGCCGCAACCACCGCACGGAGAGGGGGATTCATCGTCGGATCGACCTTTGTTTGCCGCCCGTCACTCGTGGCGGACCTCGCGGTCAGTCGACGGGCCGTCGCCAGCATAGGAAAGTGGCGTTCTCGACGCTACCCATCGCCGCGATGCCCCCCTGGTTGTCGAAGCCCGGCAGTTGCTGGACACGTCGGACGAATTCGTCGATCCCCTCCGACTCCGAGGGCACCACGCAACCACGCTCACGACCATGGAGAACCCAGAAGACGTCGTCGACAAATTGGGCCACAGTCGGTGGTGAGGATCTCGACCCGCTCCAGCTCGTCCCAGCCGACCGATTCTTCCAGGCCGTGGGGCCGTCGGCAGACGACGCCGATGTCGTCGAACGTGACGACGGCCCGAGGACGCCCGAGCGAGCGTCTCAGCCGCTCGAAGAAGCCGCGGAGCCTGGAGCGGCTTTCGTTCGCGTTGCACATGAGGCCGCGCAGCCAGGACCGGGGGACAGACATTCCTGTCTGTCCTTTCACCTGAGCCGTCTTATTGACGGACAGACAGGAATGTCTGTCCCCCGGGTCAAGATCCGGACGCCTGTGCGCAATCCGTCGGAAAAACGCGCTGATCCACACGTCACACCGTGGCCTTCACCATCGCGTCGGCGTGATAGCTCGACCTCACGAAGGGGCCGCTCGCCACGTCGGCAAAGCCCAGCGCACGGGCGAACCGGCCCAGTTCGTCGAACTCGGCGGGGGGCAAGTAGCGCACCACCGGGAGGAGCCGCGCGGAGGGCTGGAGGTACTGGCCGAGGGTCAGAAGGTCGCAGCCAATGGCGCGGAGGTCGGCCATCGTCTCGATGACCTCTTCCATGGTCTCGCCCAGACCGAGCATCAGGCCGGACTTCGTCAGAATATCGCGGCGAAATTCCTTCGCCAATTCCAACACGCGCAACGAACGTTCGTACACCGCGCCGGGCCGCACCGGCTTGTAGAGGCGCGGGACGGTTTCCATGTTGTGCGCGAGGACGGCGAGCGGCGTGTTCACGACGCGTTCGACGCACGCGGCTTCGCCGCGAAAATCGGGGATGAGCATTTCCAATTTGCACAACGGCAACCGCTGATGAATCGCTTCAATGGTGCGGGCGATGTGATCGGCGCCCTGATCGGGCAAATCGTCGCGCGTCACCGAGGTGAGCACGCAATAATCGAGTTGCATCGCGCTGACGATCGTTGCCACGTGCTCCGGCTCGGCCGCATCGAGATGGCCGGGCCTGCCCTTATCGACCGCGCAGAAACTGCAACGCCGCGTGCATACGTCGCCCATGAGCATGAACGTCGCCGCGCCGTGTGACCAGCATTCGCCCATGTTCGGGCACTTGGCTTCTTCGCAAACGGTGTGGAGCTTAGACTCGCGCAGGACGTTTTTCAGGTGGGCGTAGCGCTTGCCGCCGGGGACCCGCTGCCGAATCCAGTCCGGCAGACGCCGTCGCGGCGCGGGCTCAATCGTAACCAGTGCTCTGTCCATCATTGTTTGCGAATAAAAGAATAAATCACGACGCGGTATTTGTCACGTGAAGCGTGTGTGTCTCGCAATTCGTGGTCGTTACGGGAGAAGATCGTCGTCCTCGGGAGGAGGGTCGGAGTACAAGCGGCGCGACACAAAGAAACAGCCCAACGCAAACAGGCTGCTGGTCGTGGCGATAATCATGGCCAGTGATTCGGGCTGTTTGAACGCGTCCGACAATTTAAGCGCCAACATCCCCAATTTGCCGTTATACATTTCCACGTCGCGGGAGGAGGCCTTCGAGTCCTCAATCGACAGGCTGCTGTCTTGCCAGTCGCCCGCCGCGCCAGTTGCCCCCTGCGTCTTCGACCGACCCGCGCCCGTCACCAGCACGATGCTGGCGATGCTGAGCCCCAGCACCAGCATGGTCACGCCGACGACGTTGAGCATCAACTGTCGTCGCGATGACGGACGAACCATGGATGACTTGGCGTTCACTTCGTTGCGCTCATTTGGTTCACGCGCTCTATTATCACCGAAATCGCGAAACTTCCTGATACAAAAGTACCAGAGATTTACCGTCAATCCAGCATTGGGCGAAATTCGCAGAGGCCGATTTGAAGGCGGTCACTTTGGCGATTGACCAGCCCGAGCAGTTTTTCAGGGGAACAAATTGGCGACCCTCGTGATTTCCAATTGGAACCAAATTGTCGAATTACTCAAGCAAATCGCCACATTGCAGGCACTGACCACTTGGTGATTTCCAGTTCGAACCCGACGCCTTGGTGGAAATTGCAGGTTCAGATGGGACGGCTAATGTGGTCTCTGCACGGATACGGATTCCAGTTTTGCAGACATATTGGTCGTCTTGATCGCGCTGTTCTTCCTGCCAGTGTCAAGAAAAGCGCCGAAACCCGAATAGTTAAAAGGCCTACGAGTATTTAGATGGCACAGGGGATTGTTCGCCGGGTCGTAAACGTGGTTTGGTTGTTGTTCCGCTGCCATTCAGTCCAATACTACCGAGCCCCGCATTGTGTTCAGGGGACGAGCCGGACGCGGTAGTAGCGGGCAGGCACGTTGATCGCGCCGCCGACATCCAGATAATTCGTGGTTGTGCCCACAGTGTTGGTGACGCCGAAGATGTCTGCGAAGCCGTTGGTGGCGTAACCGCCGCCCGGATTGCCGCTGGTCACCTGCAAGGCGTTCGTCTTGCCGGCCCCCATCGTCCAGCTAACCAGGACGTTTGTGCCTTGTTTTGTGACGGACGTGATGCGGAAGGCCGACGCACTGTTGGTCGGATCCGTGCCGGCGATGAACTCCGCCAGATTATTCTGGCCATCGCCATCGGGATCGGCGCTGGCGGCAGCGGCCGGATTGGTGGTGCTGCCGAAGTACTGAATCTGCCACGCCTGGAATGGCGTCCATGCCGTGATGTACGCTGCCTTTGTGTTGGTGCTGACCCCACCCGGGCCGCTGGCGATCAGCGTCACGCTGTAGGTCCCGGCCGCGTACGTGTGGACGACGCTGCTGGTAGTAATATTGGTCGTGCTAGTGTCACCGAAATCCCAGAACCAGTTGCTGATCGTCCCGGTGGAATTGTCGTTGAACGTAACCGCCAGCGGCTCGGTGCCAGTGGTCGGGCTGCCATTGAAGTCGGCCACCGGCGGAGTCGCGAAATTTGTGCAGCAAAACGCGTCCTGAATGGACACCGAGTCCACGTACCATCCGCTGCCCACCGTGCCGGCCCCGCTGGTCACACTGCCCTGAATGTTCAGGTTGTCGATGCGCCAGGTCCCTCCCGAACCACCCGCCTGATAGCCGTAAATCCGGAAGTAGATCGTTCCGGTGAGATTGGAATTGCTCAACGCGAAAGAGTTCATGGGCGTGGTCGAGAATGCCGTATGAGCACTCTGGATCCCGCTATCGTAAAGCAGCGTCGAGAAGTTCGCCTGCTGACTGACTTGCACACTGAATTTGGTCGGCCCGGTGCCGGAGGCGCGGTCATCAAAGCTCAAGCTGGAAAGGCTCACCTGCGCGCCACTCGAGCCAGTGATGGAAAACGCGAAGCAACTGTAGCTGGTCGTCGGCGGTCCGGCCGTTGTCGTGAATCCGCTGGCGGCAATGGCTTGCCCGGGATTCCCGCCGAAGTAGGTCAGCGCTCCACTGGCATTCGTCACAGAAACGGATGAGACCGAGAGGTTCGTGGCGACAATGTTCGCCACCGGAGTGGAAGCGTCAAAATTCCAGAATGCCAACGTGCCCGTCGAGGTCACGGGCGGCGGGGTGTTGCCCGACGCGCAGCGCCACCGCAGTTGAATATTCTGACCCGCTGCCGTCGCTGGCAGATTCACAACGGTCGTGGTAAGGGCAACGGAACTCCCGCTCCACGCCTGCCGACCGGCCAACGGGTTGCTGTAGTCGGCGCTGAGTGTTGTATTGTAGCCACCGCTCACGAATGAGCCGCCGGCCGCCACGATATCGGTGTACGAGCCGCCGCCAATCGCAATTTCAAGGACACCACCGTCATAGCCAATCGAGTTGTTAATTGTGCTGACAGCCAGACTGTAGTTTTGCCGGAACGTCAGTTGCGCCAACGCACTATTGATCGCAATCGAAGGCGTATCGAGTTCGTTGACGCCCACGCTGCTGGGATCAGGCGAGAAGGCCGCGTTGGGCGAAGTATCCGCCAATGCCGTGGACGTGACCCAGTTGGATTGCGCGCCGGAGGCCGAAGTTGTCCAGTCGCCGGGCAATGAGGGCACTGTGACGGCGTCAAAATTCTGCGTGAAAACTGTGGTGGTCAGCCCGAGAGGAATCGTGTAACTGATTGTCCCGAGATCTGCGGCCCCGTCCTGCAGTTGGAGCGTGGCTATGATTACGCCGCCGCACGTGCCGCCGACGGTAAAGCTAAACGATTGGGAAACCGGCGTGCCATCGGTCAAAACGAGGCCGTAAAACTGCGGGCTGCTGGGCGAATTCACATCACTGGTTGCCAGCAGCGTGGCCACAAGGTTGGTCGTGGCTGCCGTGCCGGTATTCACGACGGAGAAACTGACGGTCACCGTTTCGCCCGGATCCACCACACCATTGGTGGGCAGGCAGTTCTCGGCGGACAACGTCCAGCCGTTGGTGACAATCACGGGGAACGTGCTGTTGACCGTCAGACTCACGGCCCGTGTGGTGCTGCCAGCACCGTTCGATGTGTTGGTGAAAATGATCGTGTCCGAATAGTTACCGGCGGACAGGCTGTTGGCGTTGGCGTTGAGCGAGACGGTGACGGTCGTATTCGAGTCGGGCGCCAGTGTGCCGGACGTGGACGAAAGCGTCAGCCAGGTAGCCGCGACGCTGGCGCTCCACGTGAGGTTGGAGTCGCCGCTATTGGCAATGGTATACGTCTGGCTCGTGGGATTGAACGGGCCGCTCACGTGGCCGACGCTTGTCAGACCATCGGCCGGATTCACCGACAACAGTGCTCCCGACGCGAGCGCTACGGGCACGAGAAAGTCCTTCACGACGGCCATATGCTGCATTCCATCGGCACCGGAATCGCCGAGTTGAATCGGGGGAGGAAGGACATCGTTCACGTTCGTGTAAACTCGAGAATCAAACACCAGCCCATTGGAGTAAGTGTGATTGGTTATCACAACCGCCGTAAGCATATTGGTCATCGAGTAGCTCGGCAGCACGTAGTCGTGGGGGTGGTTGCGATTGATGCTGGTGTCTGAGTTGCCCAAGTTATCCACCGGAATCGGAGAATCGCTCAGGTTCGCGGAGAAGGTGATAATGGCCGCTTCCGTGCGGGAATCCGTATTCATATCGCCAGCCACGATAATCCAGGCGTTACTGGGGAAATTCGCTTGGATCAGCGTCATCAGGTTGCTGGCCTCCGTTTCGCGGTTGGCCGCGGAGGAGGTGAGCAGATGCACGCTGACGACGTAAAGACTGTTCGTGCCCGGCAGGGCGATTTGTGCCCAGGCGAAACCGCGATTGGCAACTGATGTGTCAACCCACGAACCGCTCGCGAGGATGGGGTAGCGGCTGATGATTCCGTTCGGGATATCGCCACTGGCCGTGTAGGGCTCGCGATAATACACAAAGTTCGTCCCAAAGGCGGTGTCGATCATCTCGCGAAATGCCGCCGGCGTGTTCGCTCCGTTGGTCGTCGTGCTGGTGTAGTCGAATTCTTGGATGGCGACCACGTCGGGCTTCAACCCCTCGAAAATGTCCAAACCCGGCGACAGGTAGCTTTGGCTGCTACCGGAGGTAATATTGGCCCCCATCACGCGGACCACCACGTTGGACTGGGCTACGGCCGTGATTGCGGACAAACTGAAAATCGTCGCTGCAATCCAGATGCTACAGTATCTTGCTATTCTCATAACGGCCGTCGTGGGCACCCAAACTATCACACCTTTTTACCACAGGCTCGCACCAGCCCGCAAGCCTTTTCCGCATTGGCTTTCAGAATAATCACCACCTTTCACTCAGAGCGTGGTTGCGAATTGCGTGGGTGAAGAAGGGGCCGGTTGTCGTTCAGCGACAGCAGAGCCATGAGCAATACTTCGCCGTCCGTCAAAGCAGAGATCCTGTGGAGCACGATTCCCGCTGGGGCCAAAGACAAGATCCTGAACAATGGTTTCTGCGTACAGTGCCGCACCTCGGTTGCAATCGTCGATTACACCAAGAAAGAACGGCGGGGAGTTTTGATTCTCGAAGGGCGACGCGGAGTCTGTGTGAAATTTCATTGAATGCGGCAAGTGCGGAAGACCCCTGACTGCCAGTTGGTCGAAAGGCTGCAGCCAGCGCTACGCCTATTATTATTGACGTCATGGCGCACTGCCCCCACCGCTATGCCCGCCGCGTTTCGCCCATGCCGTCTAACTGCGCCGCGAACAACAACCATACCAAACCGTGCAAGATGGCTCCCCGCTTTGGACGATTTGCGAACCTGGCGGTTTGAACTTCCGAGGGCTTGCCGTTGCGCCGTCGGCAGATCTTCGGCGCGTCTCGTCGGACTCGGCTTACTGGCCAGCTTGCAGTCGCGCCAGCGCGTTTCGAGCTGCATTAAGGTCTGGCCGAAGCCTCAGCGCTTGCTCGTAGTGCTGTATCGCCTCCGGCACTCTACCCGCATTCTCTAGTGCTACGACACACTTGATTTGATGGGTGAATTTGGGATGCTGGTTGCCACAAGGAGGTCGTATGGCAACCAAGTCGGTCGTGCAACTCGGCGAGCCGCAGCGCCGTC
>PLTX01000050.1 GCA_003164675.1 Verrucomicrobiota bacterium
GGACCGGGCTAGACGATGGGGTCGCCGAAATTGCCGTGCGCGCCAGTTGACTATAGCGAAACGAACACGAATCGCAACGGCGAAGTTTCTCGCGCAAAATACCCGGGGAGATCATCAGCGCGAATCAATCTCGCGGCGAAACCCACAGGCCGTGCACAAGATTCGCGCCGCCAGTTCACACCGCAAGGATGTCCTTTTCCTTGTGGGACAGGACGGTGTCGATTTCTTTGATGTACTCGTCGGTCTTGCTCTGAATTTCCTTTTCCGCGTGCTTCAATTCATCCTCGGTGATCTCGCCGTCTTTTTGCAGCTTCTTGGCAAGGTCGTGCGCGTGACGCCGTTCATTGCGGACCGCAATGCGGCCGTCCTCGGCCATTTTCTTGCAGACCTTGTCGAGTTCGCGTCGACGTTCCTGATCGAGTTCGGGAATTGGGATGCGGATGATCTTGCCGTCGACACGTGGGTTGACGCCAAGTTCAGATTTCATGATCGCCTTCTCCACGGCCTGGACGAGGGTGGCGTCCCACGGCTGGACGACGATCAAGCGCGGTTCGGGCGTGGAAATGCCCGCCAGTTCGCGCAACCGCATGTGCGAGCCGTAGGCTTCCACCGGGATGTTTTCCACGAGAGACGCCGATGCCTTGCCGGTGCGGACGGTGGCAAATTCGCTGTGGACGAATTCGAGCGTCTTCATCATTTTTTCTTCCATCGAGTCGAGGACTTNNCTCTGGGAGAACAACATCTATTTCGAGCGGGTCACGGCGGAGTTTGTCGCGGCGCTCGGGCGCCAGGGTCACGGCGCCGAACGGGTCGACCAGTTGCTCTGGGAAACCGAACAACGCAATGTCAAGGTCACCGGCTACGGCAGTCAGGCCTTTTGCCAGTCGCTGCATGAAGTCGCCCGCCAACTGGGCGCCACCGATCTGGAAACCTGGATTCAACAGAAAGAGACCTGGATTCTACGCCATCCGATTGATCTCATGCCCGGTGTGCGCGAGACACTGCCCCGGCTCCATGCGGCCAACCGTCTTATCCTGTTGACCAAGGGCCGCGAAGGAGAACAACTCGCCAAGCTCGATCGCTCGGGCCTCGCGCCATTCTTCCACGTAACGGAAGTCGTCTTCGAGAAATCGGTCGAGACCTATCGCGATATGATCGCGAAGCACCGTCTCTCGCCCGCTCAAACCTGGATGATTGGCAATTCGCCGCGCTCCGACATCAACCCCGCCAGGGCCGCCGGCCTCAGCACCGTGTTCATCCCCTACCACACCACGTGGTAGCACGAACTGGAAGAGATCACGACGGACGGCGGCACACTCATGCTGGAGAATTTCGGTCAGCTCATCCAACACTTCGCGTAGACGCCGGGTCGAGAGGACCCGCCTTCGCGGAAGCTGCGGCGGGCAGGGCCTCGCCCTCCCGTCCCACAGAAAGAACGTGAGCTAGTCACTCACGACCGTGCCGATGGGCTCGCCGAGGATGGCGCGGCGGACGTTGCCGTATTCGAAAAGGTTGAAAACCACAATGGGGATGCGGTTGTCCATGCACAGCGAGAACGCGGTGGAATCCATGACGTTGAGCCGTCCCTTCAACGCGTCCATGTAACTGAGTTTTTTGTAACGCTTGGCCTTTGGGTCCGTTTTCGGGTCGGCGGAATAAACACCGTCCACCTTCGTCGCTTTCAGCAACACGTCAGCGCCAATTTCGCTGGCGCGCAACGCCGCGGTCGTGTCGGTCGAGAAATAGGGATTACCCGTACCGGCCGCAAAGATGACCACGCGGCCCTTTTCGAGGTGGCGGATCGCGCGGCGGCGGATGAACGGCTCGGCGACCGCCCGCATTTCGATGGCGGACTGGACGCGGGTTTGCACGTGGTTTTTTTCCAGCGCATCCTGCAACGCCAGCGCATTGATCACGGTCGCGAGCATGCCCATGTAATCGCCGGCGGTGCGGTCGAGGCCGTGTTTGCTTCCTGCCAAGCCGCGAAAGATGTTGCCGCCGCCAATCACGATCGCCAGTTGAACATCGATCTGCTTGATCTCCTTGATTTCCTTGGCAATGGCATCGCAGGTTTCGGGGGAAATACCGTATCCGCGCGTACCGAGCAACGCCTCGCCGCTCAACTTCAACATCACGCGCTTGTATTTCGGAGTCGGGGCCGAGGTCTTCGACATGCTGATGGTTTTACACTCAGTGGCCGCCCTTGGCAAGAGTGGTGATGGTTCGATGGTGCCGCAATCATTTGGAGACGCGCGGAGCCTGCACTGAGCGGCGTCGAAGCGTCACGTCCGTCACAGGCTATAACCAAGAGGCGGCCACGACAGTGCGTGGCCCTCCGGGTTGAAAATCGGGATAGTATCGACAGCCCGGCAGCGCCCGAAATGTAGCCGCGTTCTCGCTCACGCCGGCAGAGCGGCGTGGCTACAGCGCTGTGGATCACGCGGCCGGTGTCGAGCCCGGGATTTCCTCGCCGAGCTGCCAGCGAATGAAGCGGCGAACCACGATGTTCTCGCCCAACTGCGCGATCTTGGCGGTGACGTGGTCGTTGATCGTGATCTCCGGGTTCTTCACAAACGGCTGCTCCAACAGGCACACTTGGGAATAAAACTTCTCCAGCTTGCCGGCGACGATCTTCTCGATGGCCGGTGCGGGCTTGTCCTTCACCTGGGCGCGGTAGATTTCCTTTTCGCCTTCAACGACGGCCGCCGGGACATCCTCGCGTCTCACATAGCTCGGATTGGCTGCGGCAATGTGTTGCGTGATGTCCTTGACCAGCTCGCGGAAACCCTCGTTGCGCGCCACGAAGTCCGTCTCGCAGTTCACTTCCAGCAGCACGCCGAGCTTGCTGCCATGGTGAATGTAGCTGGCGATGCAGCCTTCCTTCGCGGCGCGAAGGGCTTTCTTGCCGGCCACGGCGATGCCTTTCTTGCGGAGGATTTTTTCCGCCTCGGCGATGTCGCCGCCGGCTTCCTGCAACGCCTGTTTGCAGTCCATCATGCCGGCGCCGGTCTTTTCACGAAGGGCTTTGACGAGTTTGGGATCGATTTGCATGGATGTAGTACTCATTTAGGAATCGTTAACTGCTGAATTTTCTACGCCGACACCGCGGTTTGTTCCGGCGCGGGAGCCTGTGGAGCCGGCTCCACTGGCGGTGGAGGAGTTGCCGCTTCGATCGCCGCCGGCTCCGGAGGCGGGGCGGGATGTTTCCGGCCCAATTCCGCCTGCGCTTCGGCGACGGTGTTGGCGATCACGCTGGTGATGAGTTTGACGGCACGAATCGCGTCATCGTTACCGGCGATCGGGTACGTGACCTGATCGGGGTCGCAATTGGTGTCGACGATGGCAATGATCGGAATATCAAGTCGTTGCGCCTCGTGGATGGCGATGGCTTCGCGCAGGATGTCGATCACAAACATCGCGGCGGGCACCCGCTCCATGTTCACGATGCCGTCGAGGTTGCGATGAAGTTTGCTTTGCTCGCGGCGGAGGGAGGCGACCTCCTTCTTGGGCAGGTGTTCGCCCTCGGGCGATGTGAGAAGGCGGTCGATTTCCTGCATCCGCTTCACGCTGTTGCGGATCGTGCGAAGGTTCGTGAGCGTGCCGCCGAGCCACCGATCCACGACGTACGGCATGTTCGTGCGGATCGCGGCCTCTTTGACTTCCTGTTGCGCCTGTTTCTTGGTGCCGACGAACAACAGGGTACCGCCGCTGGCGACCGTATCATGGAGAAACCCGCAGGCGACTTCAATCTGGGTAAGGGTCTTGTTGAGGTCGATGACGTGAATGCCGTTGCGGGCGGCGAAAATGAACTTTTTCATCTTGGGGTTCCACCGCTTGGTCTGGTGACCGAAATGAACCCCGGCTTCCAACAACTCTGCGACTGTTACGCTTGCCAATGTATCCTCCATTGTTTCATCCCTCGCCGGCACAACGTGTTTCCGACGCGGGACATCCCGTCTGATAACGACTGGATTTGGGTTTAGTGTTTTTATGTCCCGAATTTCTTCGGAACGGTTCCGTACTGCCTCGACCACTCGTGGCAGGACTAACCATCATAGCCCCATACCGGGGCTTTGCAAGTGGAAAAAAGGGCGTTTCTCGGGCAAAGGGAATGGGCGCAGTAACCTAGAATTTTGCCGCCGAAGGTCCCAATTCGGGCAGGAAATTACGCATCGCCGCGTCATCGTACGAAAACAGGACAAATCCGGGCGCACCGAGTTGTCGCGTCATCAGAATCTGCGTAGTCAACTGACTCATGCGGTCGAATTTCCAGCTTCCGATCCCGACGACGACCTTGTTGCGTTGCGATGCCCACATCTGTTCCTTGCGGACTTTCGACTCGAAATCATGCATGTCGGGCGTGTAGGTCATCGTGCACACGTAATCGACGTAGCCGCGGTCCAACCACAGTTTCCAGTCCTGCCCTTTCTCCTCCTTGGCGCGTTCGAGATCGGAAAAGACGGCCGCCGAGACGGCGATGCCCGGGCGAACAAGGCGCGCGCGGCTGGACAGGTCTGCGATCCACTCGTTGATTTCGTGCTGACGCCATTGGTTGAACTTCGCAACATACGGGCCCTCCAATACGTCGGCGGGCCAGTGGCGGACGCGGGTCCCGATGCTCTGCTCGAATTCGCGCCGGCAATTCTCACAGAAGCAGCACGGCTGTTCGGAGAAGCGGATGTAATCGAATTGGATGCCGTCCACGGGATACCGTTTCACCATCTCGGTCACCGACGACCCGATGAGCGCGCGGTTCGCCGGCACCGACGGACACAGCCACGTGTAACCCGATTGCAGGATGGGGTGACCGTCTGGCCCGCGCATCACCCGGTTGGCGGCGAGAAGTTGGCGTTGGAACGCCGGCGGGGCCTTGAACATGAACATGACGATTTGCTTGGCATCAACGGCGAGCCCTCGCTCGTGGGCCAGATCGATCCCCCGCGCGACGGGGTCCGTGACGTCAGGCACGACGCTCGGCAACGCGTGGCTGTTGGGGTAAAACGCCGCGCCGCCCGAGGCGAGATTGGCAAAGATCGTGTTGAAGCCCGCGCGATGGAGGTTTTCCGTCGCGCTGTCCCAGTCGAGTTTCGTCGTATCGCTCACCCACACACCGCGCAGTTCGCCGGCGCGCGCGCTGCGGGGAGCGGGCGAAGGCGAGGGGACATAGGCCGGCGCGGGTGTCGGCTTCGACATGCTCTGGTCGTACGTCTGGCCGCGCCAGGTGCACGAGTTCACCAAACTGATAATGGCAACAACGGCAAGCGTTGCCGCCAGAAAATTCCCCAACCTCCTCATGTTTCTCCTTGTGGCTTTGGAGTGCGGTGACCACGTGAAGCCTGGCAAGCTTGTCACCGCTCTGCATTCCCCAATGCGCCGACGAGTCGGCCTGCTCCAAAAACCGCGGGCACTATAAGCAGAATCCCGTTATGTTGCCAAACGAAATGTTTGCTGTTACAAAGGAAACCGATGACGCTTCACAAACTTTCCATCCTCGGCCCCGGTCTGCTGGGCGGCTCGATCGGGCTTGCGGCCCGACAACGCAAGGTCGCCAGGCGCGTGTCGATTTGGGCGCGCCGGCCCGACGCGGCCGACCAGGCGTATCAACTCGGCGCGGCGGACGAAGCGACGAATGACCTCGCGAAGGTCGTCGCCGATGCCGAACTGGTCGTGCTGGCCACGCCGATTGGCGTCATGCGCGGATTGGTCGAGCAAATCCTTCCTGACCTGCCTGCGGGTTGCGTCGTGACCGATGTTGGCAGTGTCAAGTATCCGATTGTCACGGCGCTGTCGGATGCGCTCGCGGGCAAAGCGCGGTTTGTTGGTTCGCATCCGATGGCCGGCTCGGAGCAATCGGGCATCGAGGCGGCGCGGCGCGATCTGTTTGACAACGCCGTGTGCATCGTCACGCCGCGCGAGGACACGGACAAGGCGGCCCTGCAATTGGTGTACGATTTCTGGAAGGCGATTGGCTGCACGGTGAAAACGCTCGCGCCGCTGGAGCATGACGAAATTGTGGCCCGCATCAGCCACTTGCCGCATCTCGTTGCCGCAGCGGTGGTCAATGTTGTTTGTAGCGACGGCTCGCATCCGCTGAACTTCGTCGGGCCCGGGTTCAAGGATTTCACGCGCATTGCGGGTGGGCCATTCGAGATGTGGACGGAGATTTGCCAGGAAAATCGCGAAGAAACCGGCCGTGCGCTCGATGCGCTGATTGAAGAACTCGCAAGAGTGCGCGCGGCGGTGGAGAACGCCGATGCGGTCGAACTGCGCACGATGCTCAAACGGGCGAAGCATTTTCGGGATGAGCTGAGGTTTAAGGCGTGACGCCTCTGCCCGACATCCTCGAAATCCAACCGCTGGCGAAGCCGCCGAATTGCACGATCACTGTGCCGGGATCGAAGAGCATCACCAACCGCGCGCTGATTCTCGCGGCGCTGTCAAACGGCAAGTGCACGCTTTACGGCGCGCTGTGGGCCGATGATACGCAGGTGATGGTGGACTCGCTGCAGAAACTCGGTTTCGAAGTGACCGTCGAGCCCGATCCTGTCGAAGAATGTAACCGCACCATCACGGTTGTCGGCCGCGGCGGTGAAATTCCCGCGAAGAAAGCGGAGTTGTACGTTGGCAATGCTGGCACGGCAGCCCGTTTTCTGACGGCACTGATGTGTCTCGGCGATGGAGAGTACAAGATTCACGGCGACGAGCGCATGCACGAGCGGCCGATGAAAGAGCTTTTCGGTGCGCTACGCCAACTTGGTGCGGTAATTGAGGCAAAAGATGACCATTTGCCGGCGACAATTCATGCCAGAGGATTGCGCGACGAAACAGACAAGAGAATCTCTCTCAGCTTCGAACGCAGCACACAATTTGCAAGCGCCTTGCTGTTGATATTCAAGCATGTACCGGGACTCGAACTCGAGAGCCGCAACGAGTACGAGGTGCATGGCTACGTCAACATGACTGACAGGTTGGCCACCGACTTCCGCCCTGACTTTGTGATCGAGCCGGACTTATCAAGCGGATCATATTTCAAGGCGGTTGAGTTCCTTTTCTCGAAGGAAGGCGCCAAAGTGGAGGTGTTGGGATGGCCCAAGGAGCCACACGTTTGTTTGCAGGTGGATAGCCAATTCCTTGGATTCTTGCCTCCTCCCCAAAAACCAGTTTCCCGCGCCATCGATCTAGGTGACAGCATCATGACCTTGGCGATATGTGCGTTGTTCGGCGGTAACCCGTTGGTGGTTAAAGATGCAGCAAGGATGCGATTGCAGGAGACGGATCGCATTAAAGCGTTGGTGACGGAGTTGCGGCGCGTTGGGGCGAAGGCGGAGGAGCATGAAGATGGGTTCACGGTGTGGCCGGCGGAGCCGGGGCAATTGCATGGCGCGGACATCGAGACGTACAATGATCACCGCATGGCAATGTGTTTTTCCGTGTTAGGATTGAAAGTTCCGGGGATTCGTATTAAAAACCCCGGTTGTGTGAGCAAGACATTCCCGAACTTTTTTGATAAGCTGGAGCAATTAAGAACTTGAACTCAACGAGACTCGCGCAAGCGAGCCAAACAACGGCGCGGCCACTGGGAAGCGCGATCCTCCAAATTATGAGCGAGAATGTAACGGTGGTGGCAGTGGACGGGCCGGCGGCCAGCGGCAAGAGCACGGTGTCGCGGGTATTGGCCAAGAAATTGGGCTATCTCTACGTGGACACCGGCGCGATGTACCGCGCGATCACGTGGAAAGCTCTCGAAGAAAACATCGATGTTGACGACACCATCGCCGTCATCGCCATGATGCACCGGATCAAGATCGATTTCGAGTTGGTGGACAAGCAGGTGCGGATGTTGATCGACGGGGTGTACCCCGGCAGCGCGATCCGCGAGCCGCGCGTGACGGGAAAAGTCTCGACCATCGCGGCGATCCCCGAAGTGCGCCAGGTGCTCGTGCACCATCAGCGCTCGCTGACCAAGTTCGGCAATCTGGTAATGGAAGGGCGCGACATCGGGTCGGTGGTATTCCCCGACACGCCCCACAAGTTTTACCTTGAAGCCAGCCCCGAAGTTCGGGCGGAACGTCGCAAGCGCGACCTGGAAGCCATGGAGATTCCCGCCAGTCAGGAGGGCGTGAAGGAATCCCTCCAACTCCGCGACAGGAAAGACTCTGTCCGCAGCGCGTCGCCATTGCAAATCGCCCTCGGGGCGACTGTCATTGAGAATTCGCACCTGTCGATCGAAGAGAATGCCAACGTGATTCTCGATCATATCCGACAGCAATCGCTGCGACGCGGCAGTTTCAGCGCCGGCGGGGCCTGAACGCGTTATGCGACTGTGGTGGTATCGGTTCTGCCGATTTTGGTTTCGCGTTTACTTCTATTTGTATCATCGGGGTCGCGTATACAACGCCGAGAGGTTGCCGGACGCCGGGGCGTTCATTCTGGCCGGTAATCATATCAGCTTTCTCGATCCGCCGTTCTTTGGTCTGGCGTGCAGGCGCGAGGCATTTTATATGGCGCGGGACACGCTGTTCCGAAACCCGGTGTCGAACTGGATCCTGCGAAGCTGGAACTGCGTGCCGATCAGCCGGGAGCGCGGCGATATCGGCGCGATGCGGACGGTGTTGCGGATGCTCGGCGAAGACAAGGCGGTGCTGATGTTTCCCGAAGGGACGCGGAGCCAGGATGGCCAGTTGCAGGAACCGCGCGCGGGGATCGGAATGATTGCGGCGCGGGCAAACGTGCCGATTGTTCCGATGCGCATTTTCGGCACGGAGCGGGCATTGCCGAAAGGGGCGAGACTGCCGCGACCGGTGCGCGTGGAAATCAAATTTGGCGAACCGTTCGTCTATCCGCTCCCGGAAAACTTCGAGGACCTCCGCGGCGACGCCCTCAAGGCCGTTTACTTCGACGCCGGGCGCGAAATCATGAAACGCATCGCAGCGCTGGAGGCGGGAAGCGAGTAGGGCTCAGGGTTGGAAATTCGAGGTTGGCGGATTTGCCGCTCAGCCGCACTACGCTTTCGGATGATCCTTCACGTAATAGTCAATCTGCTGGCAAATCCGGTGCAGGACGTTGCAATCTCGTTTCTCCAACGGGGCGCGGGCGATGACCCGGCGCAACGAGCGCAGGAACGAATCCGGATCGCCCTGATGCGGTCGAAACCCGATTTTGGCGAGCGAGGTCGCCAGATGGTTCAGCACCGATTCGACTTCGTGGACGGTGGCCAGATTGTAGCGCGGCTTCGGGATTTCGCCCAGGCTCGCGAGGTACACCTCGTACGCGAACAACATCACCGCCTGTGAAAGATTCAAGGATGGATGCTCGACGGCTTGCGGTACGCTGACGATATCGTGACACCGGCGCAATTCCGTGTCGGATAACCCTGCTTCCTCGCGTCCGAAGACAATTCCCACACGATGCTTGTGTGAAAGCTCGGCGACCTTTGCGGCGGCCTGTCTCGCTTCGATAACCTGTGGAAACTGCGCGCGGCGTTTGCGGTGTGTCGTCCCCACCAGCCAGTGCAAACCGTCCGTTGCCTCCTCCCACGTTGCAACCGCGCGAGCTTCTTTCAGTAGGTCACCCGCACCATGGCCCAACATAATCGCCTGCTGGTGCGTGGAGAAGTCCTTCGGGCCGTTGACCACGACAAGGTCGGTCAGCCCCATCGTCTTCATCGCCCGCGCCGCCGACCCGATATTTCCCGGCACCGCCGGCTCGACGAGAATGACGGTTACGTTTGCCAGATTAGGCGGGGCGCCAAACGTCAACACCGGCTCCGGATGCTTTTCCGTGGGCTTACGCATGGGAATCCAGCGGAATCGTCACCGGACCATCGTTCACCAATTCCACATCCATCATCGCGGCGAATTTGCCTTCGGCAACTTGGAGCGTCGTGGCGGCGCGCAGCTTCATCATGAAATCGTGGTAGAATCGTTCAGCCTCGGTCGGCGGCATGGCATCGGTGAAACTCGGGCGCGTGCCTTTGCGCGCATCGCCGTACAACGTGAACTGCGATACCACCAGAATCCCGCCGCCGACGTCCGTGACCGAGCGGTTCATGTTTTTGGCGTCGTCGGGGAAAATCCGCAGAGCGAGCAACTTCTTGATCATCCAGTCGGTGTCTTCCGCAGTGTCATCCTTGCCGACGCCAGCCAGCACGAGCAGCCCGTGTCCGATTTCGCCAACGGTCTGGCCATCAATCCGAACGGACGCGCGGGAAACACGTTGCACGACGGCTTTCATCGCGCAGGTCAATACGCGAAGGCCGCGGGGTTGTCCAGCCTTGAACGGGCTGACGCTTGTGTTACGCTCCTCTTGTGAAGATTCAGTTCCTCTGCCCCCACTGCAAGCACGAGTTGGAGTTCGAGGATTTGTCGCAGGACGAGTCGCCGTGTCCGCTGCGCATCACCGAAAAGTATGACCCGCTCGACAAACGCGCCCACGCCGAAAATCCCGCCGTCGAATGGAAGGGACGCTGACGTTTCATGTGGCGCGCGCTGTTGATCGGTCTGTTCACCGTGACGCTCGCGCATGGCGTCCGCGGCGAAGAAGACCCTCGCGACGCGGAACGGCAATTTCGTTTCCTCCTGTCGCGTGGCGACGAACTGCGGGCGCAAAAGGACCAGTTTGACCCGCAGACGCCGCCCGCGGCCATCGAGCGTTGGAAAGCGCACCTGAAGCGACTCGAACGCAACTATCAACATTTCCTCCACGATCATCCCCGTCACGCGCGCGCGCTGGTCGCGTACGGCGGTTTGCTCTACGATGAAGAGGACGAAGACGAAGGCGCTCGTTGGTGGGAAAAGGCCATCGCGGCCGATCCGCGCGAACCTTATGCGTACAATAACCTTGCGAATGTCTACGGTCACAACGGCGGGGCCGCCAAAGCGCTCCAGTATTACCAGACGGCCATCGAGCTGGCGCCGACCGAACCGGTGTTCCGCTTCAACTGGGCGACAACCTGCCAACTCTTCCGCAACGAGTCGCGCGCCGTCTATGGCTGGAACGTGGATGAGATTTTTCAACATAGCCTGGAGCAGTTTCAGTCCGCGCGTGACCTGGACCCGCAAAACTTCGATCTATCGTGCACCTACGCCGAGACCTTCTACCAGTTGCCCAAACCGGATTGGCCGGGCGCCTACGAGGCTTGGCAGTTTTGTCTTCGCCAACCGCTCGATGACCGGCAGCGCGAATTCGTGTGCGGTCACCTGGCCCGCGTGTGCATCCGGCTGGGGCGCATCGACGAGGCCAGACAGTGGGCGGCAAAACTTTCCGGTACCGAGCAGGCGTCTGTGCGCCGCGCCATCGAGCGAAAGATTACCGAGTCGAGCCGGACAACTGGCGGATCAACCACAACGAACTTACCGCCGAATCCCGCGACGGATCCGGTCGAGAAACACTGATCCGGCTCGCCACCCGGCGAATCCCGCTCACGGCTTCGCCACCCCGATGACGCCACACGCCACCCGCGCGCCGGCGTTGCCGGTCGGCTGGGTCTTCAGATCGTCGGCCTTGGCGTGCACAATCACCGCGTGACCGATGATCGAATCCGCGCCCTCCAGCGAGATCGCCGTGTCCACCCGCTCGTAATGCGCCTTGCCGGTGGCGTCCGCTTCGAGGTTGCCGAAATCACCCGCGTGCCGCATCTCGGCATCGGGTCCGCCGTGTTGCATGTGATGTGGATTGAGGTGACCGCCCGCTGACGCGCCATCCGTCGCGCTGCAATCCCCGAATTCATGGATGTGGAACCCATGCGACCCGGGCGTCAGGCCCGTCGCATCCGCCACGATCTTTACCCCGCCATCGATCTTCGTGAACGTCACCACCCCCGAAACATCATTGCCCTTGGTCGACGACAGCACCGCCACCGCCTTGGTCACCGAGTCCGCCCGCGCGCCGACCACCGCCACACTCATCATCGCTACCGCCACCAGTATGCCAGCCTTCATCATTACCTCCTGTCGTTTGGTTTGGACCTTTCGGAACCTATCATCCGTCCCACGAACGCACAAATCTTCTACCCAAACTTGTAGTGCTTCCGCACCGGCTTGTGGACCTTCCAGACACACGACATGCCAACGGGAAAGGTCACGAGATCGCCCTTGCCGATCTTCACCGGTTTCCCGCCCTCCGGTGTCACCGTCACCTCACCCTCCAGAAAGTAACAAACCTCCTGTTCGTCATAATGCCACGGAAACTCCGACACTTCCTTTTCCCAGATCGGCCAACTGGTTATCCCTCGTTGTTCGAGCGTTTTCACGCCTGGATTGGATTGTATCTCGATGTTGGTCACCGTTTCATTCCTCCAAGATTGGATTTTGAACCGTCATTGGGCGCACGAACATGTTTGGGATTCACTTCGACTACGGATGTCACGGATAATAGCACGCCCTTAATCTCTGCCAACTTTTCTTCGGGCGTGGCGCCGGTCATGCGGGGGAATTTGCCGCCGACCTGGAACAGGATCCCGCGTTGCGAAAGCATGATTCTATCTTCGCGAGTTTCGACCGTCTCGATGTGAGCGTCACCCGCCTGGATTCGCACCTCGGCACATTGGAACAGGATTTCCACTTCACGGGGAATCTTGCCAAACCGGTCGCGGAATTCACGACGGAACGATTTGACATCGGCCAGTTCCAGCGCCAGCGCAATCTTGCGATACGCCTGGATGCGCAGCCGCGTGTCGGAGATGTAATTGTTCGGAATCCGCGCATACGATTCGCCCAGTTCATCATTCAGGAAATCCAGCTTGAGCGTGACCAGCGTCCGATGCTTGGGCTTTTCGCCCTTCATCCGCGCGATGCTCTCCTTGAGCAACTGGCAGTACAGATCGAACCCGATCGCCGTGATATGTCCGCTTTGTTCCGAACCGAGAATATTGCCCGCGCCGCGAATCTCCAGGTCACGCATGGCGATCTTGAAGCCGCTGCCCAGCGACGAATACTGTTTGATCGCCCCGATGCGTTTCCGCGCGCTCTGCACCAGGTTCATGTGGCGCGGCAACAGGATGTACGCGTATGCCTGGTGCTTGTACCGTCCCACCCGCCCGCGCAGTTGATACAAATCGCTCAACCCAAATCGGTCCGCCCGATCGATGATGATCGTGTTCGCATTCGGGATATCGAGTCCGCTCTCAATAATTGTCGTGCACACCAGCACGTCGATGTCGCCCTTGACGAATCGCCGCATGACATCTTCCAGTTCGTCATCGCTCATCTGACCGTGCCCGACGTCGATGCGGATCTTCGATCCTTCCAGCAGCGTCCGCAGCCGCGCGGCCACCGCTTCAATGCTCTGCACGCGGTTGTGCAGGAAATACACCTGCCCGCCACGGTTGAGTTCGCGCTGGATGGCCTGCTTGATCAGCCGCTCGTCGTAGCCCGCAATAATGGTCTCGACGGGCAACCGATCCTGCGGCGGCGTCTGGATATTGCTCATGTCGCGCGCGCCAGTCAGTGAAAGGTACAACGTGCGCGGGATCGGCGTGGCGCTGAGCGTGACCACGTCCACCAGTTTCCGCAGTTGCTTGAATCGTTCCTTGTGCAACACGCCGAACCGCTGCTCTTCATCGACGACAACCAGCCCGAGGTTTTTGAACAGGATGTCGCCGCTCAAGAGCCGGTGCGTTCCGATGACGATGTCTACGCCGCCTTTCCGCAACAGTTGCGCGACCTTCTTCTGTTCCCGCGCCGTCCGGAATCGCGAGAGCATCTCAATGGCGACGGGATAACCCGACATGCGTTCGCGGAACGTATTCCAATGCTGTTCGGCCAGCACCGTTGTCGGACACAGCACAGCGACCTGATAGCCATCCATTACCGCCTTGAACGCCGCGCGGATCGCCACCTCCGTCTTGCCGTACCCAACATCCCCGCAGATGAGTCGGTCCATCGGCCGACTCGATTCCATGTCACGCTTGACTTCTTCGATGGCGGTAAGTTGGTCGGGCGTCTCATCATAAACAAACGCCGCCTCGAACTCGTGTTGCCACGCCGTGTCCGGCGAAAACGCGTGACCTTCGAGTATGTTGCGCGCGGCCTGGATCTCCAGCAGGTTCGCCGCCAGATCCATGATCGCGCGCTCGGCGGAAAGCTTCTGCCGTTGCCAGAGTGCGCCACCGAGTTGATGCAGCGGCGGCTGGCGTTTCCCCGCGCCAACGTATTTTGAAACCAGGTGCGCCTGGTCGATGGGAACGTACAGCCGCGCTTCATCGGCGTATTCGATGGAAAGCACTTCCTGTTTCGTGCCGTTGAAGTCGAGCGACTTCAATCCGAGATATTTTCCGATGCCGTGCTGGACGTGAACGACGAAGTCGCCTTCCTGCAATTCCGTCCAATCCGCCGCCTGCGCCAGTTGATGAAATTTGCGGCGCGGTCGCACGAGCTTGTACCGCCCGAAAATCTCCGAGTCGGTCACCACCGCGAGTTTGGCATCCGACCACAAGAAGCCACGGGACAGGAATGACGAGGGATGAATCGTGAGCGTTGGCGGGAGAGCCTTGTACTGCTCGCGCCACAATTCTTCGAACCGTTGTTTCTCACCATCCGTGCTGCAGAACACGTGCAGCGCATAACCTTCCTCGACCCAGCGCTGCATTTGCTCGAAGAACGACCGCCGCATCTGCTCGGCCACTTCAGGTTCGGGCGAGCGAGTATCGAGCGGGCGAAACGCATCGAGCGACGCGAGCCGTAAATTGATGTACGACTGCGGCGGGTCGATGGCCATTGCTTCGGTCAGTTGAACAAGTTTCAGGCCCGACTCCAGCGTGTGCCGCCACTCGACGAAAAACTTGTCGCCCTCGGGAATCTGACGCGCGTAGGTTTCCGCGGCTTCCGCCAGTTTGTCCGGCTCATCCAGCACCAGCAGCGTATTGCGCGGGAGAAGATCGACCAGCGGCGCGGTCCGGTCCTCCGCCTGCTTCAATAGACCGAGTTCGCCGGCCGGCGTGACGACCAGCCGTTCCCGTTTTTCGCGCGATTGCTGCGTGATGGGATCAAACGTGCGAATCGACTCGATCTCGTCGCCGGAAAACTCGACGCGCACCGGCTCTTCACGGTCAATCGGAAAGAAATCGACAATCCCGCCGCGCATCGCCATGTCGCCGGGATCGCTCACCTGATACTCGGCGTGATAACCGAGTTCCGTAAGCTTGTTGAGGAATTGCTGAAGCTCCAGCGTCTGGCCGAGGCGGAGTTCCATTCGCAGCGACATAAAGTATTCGGGCGCAAACGTGCGTTGCATGAGCGCTTGAACGGAGGCGACTGTGACCGGCGCATTGAGATTGGTGAGCACTTTCAGCCGATCCGCAATCGTGTCGGCTTGCGGCAACTTGTCCTCGTGTGGCAGCGTTTCCCACGCGGGATAAAACTGAACGCCCGGAAGCAGCGTCTGCAAGTCGTTGAAGAACGCTTCCTGCGACTTCAATCCATCGGTCACGGCAAGAATCGGACGATTGGAGATTTGAGAGAGGAGGGAAGCGGCAAACGGCTTGGCCGCGTCGGCCACCGAATTCAGAGACAAAAAATCCCCCGCCTTGAGTCCCCGGTTGATAGGGGGTATCAACGGAGACCCCAGCGCTACTTCGAACAGCCCGTTTTGACTCACAATTCCCAGGGTGTGTCACCCTGAGTTTGTCGAAGGGTCTCTGTCGTTCCGTCTCTACAAAGGACTGAGATTCTTCGCTTCGCTCAGAATGACAAACCTGAGTAACAACCATTCTATCACAAATTCAGCCGCTTCACATTTTCCAGCACGTGGTCGGCGGACTTCTTCAACTGCGCGAGTTCGTCGTTGCCCAGCTTCAACTCGATGATCTTCTCAACACCGTTCTTGCCAAGCACGCACGGGACGCCGACGAACATGTCCTTGACACCGTACTGGCCAGTACACCACGCGGCACAAGGTAGCACGCGTTTCTCATCATGCAAGATGGAGGCGACCATTTCGACAACCGACGCCGACGGGGCATAATACGCCGAACCTGTTTTCAGCAGCGCCACGATCTCCGCGCCGCCATTGCGGGTGCGGGTGACGAGCGCATCGAGTTTGTCTTTCGGGATGAGATCCTCCACTTTGATTCCTGCGACCGTCGCATACCGGACGAGCGGAACCATGTCGTCACCGTGACCGCCAAGCACCATCGCATCCACGTCGCGCATTGAGACGTCGAGTTCCATCGCAATGAAGCAGCGGAACCGGGCGCTGTCGAGCACTCCCGCCATGCCGATGATCTTGTTCTTCGGGAAACCGAGTTTCACGCCCGCGAGATAGGTCATCACATCGAGGGGATTGCTGACGATGATCACTGTCGCGTTCGGAGCGTTCTTCTTGATCGTGTCGCACACGCTGCCGACGATCCCCGCGTTGGTTTTGAGCAAATCGTCGCGGCTCATACCGGGTTTGCGGGCGATGCCGCTGGTGACGACGATGAGATCGCTGCCGGCGCAGGCAGCGGGATCGTTCGAGCCAGTGATCTTTGCGTCGAAGCCTTCGAGGCAGGCCGATTCCGTCATGTCCAGCGCCTTGCCCTGGGGCATGCCCTCGATGATGTCGACCATCACCACGTCGGCGAGTTGTTTTTCCGCGATGCGTTGCGCGGTGGTCGAGCCGACAAATCCCGCGCCGAAGACGGTCACTTTGCGATTCATGGGTATCCTGAAGGTTGAGTTGGGTTCGCGCCCGTTATTGAGAAAACCGCGGGCGATGTCGAGCAGAAAGACAGGAGGGTCAGTGTGTGGCCGCCGCTTTTTCCTGGTACGCCTCTAATTCTCCGCCACGAGGGCGATGCCGTTGGTGGCGCAGACGACGCGTTCGTTGATTTCGACTCGGTCGGTCGCGGCACGGACGTGATAAGTTTTGACCTGGGGCGTGTGCAAGGAGAGCGGGTCGCATCGTTCGCGCAGGTCAACGTATTCCGCCAACTCCATCACGCCCTGGGTGTACTTTTGGGTCATGGTCTTGACGAACGAGGCATCGTCGATGCGAACCCGATAGTTGGCGCCGGCGTCCGCTTTGAGCCGCTGGCGGACCGACTCCATCTTGCGAAAGCTGGGCAGGAAGTAATCCGCGTTGGCGATGCGAGCGCCCTGATAGTGGAAATACGCCAGGCTGAAGAGGATGTTGAAGCCGATCGTCAGAAGCATCACGGCGCGCACGGGACCGCGCCAGCGGCTGCCGTCCAATCCGCGCACCATGAAAACAGCGGGCAGGAGAAAGAGCAGCGGGAATTGCACGATCAGGTAGCGGCTGTTGAAATTGCTGAAGGAGGAGACAAACAGAACCAATGGCAGTACCAGCAGTGACCCGACGAACACCTCGGCAGGCGCGTCGGCAAAAGCCTGCTTCGGCGAACGCCACTTCCCTCGCAATGATCGAACCAGGCGGACGAGAAAAGTGCCGATGATCATGACACTCAGGGCCAGAGACACCACGTTGAAGGCGCCGAGAATCCAAAACGAACCAAAATACGCGTCGCCGAGGGCGCGGTATTCGGAGAAGTCGCGCCCGGTCACGCTGCTCATCAGGTTGGACAGGTCGGTAATCGGGAGGGTCAGTATCTTCAGCACCGAAAAGGAAGCGCCGACGTGGCCCTCGAAGATTCGGCGTGTGTTCTCCCAGCCGTGCCTCATTTCGCCCATGACATACGGAACGTAAAGCAGCACCGAAACCAGCACTCCGGCGGCCAGCCACCTCGTATTCAATCGCGACGGACTCCACCACAGGAGCAGCACCACCACCGGCGCGACAAACATCGCCATCATGTGAAACTGCGGCATGATGCCGAGGAGCAAGCAGACCCAAAAAATGTTTCGCGAGTTCGATTGCGTCACCACGTTCCAAAGCGCCAGATACAACAACGCGCCGAAAAACGCCATGGGGACGGGATTCCAAGCGGTGGCGGAATAGTGGACCGGCCAGGGAGACGTGGCGAAGAACACGGTCGCCCACAGTGAATACTCTGGTCCGAAGATGTTTTCCGCCAGGCGGTACACCAAGTAGATGACGCACGTCTGCAGGATGATCATCATGAGGCAGACCGTTTCGGGGGAACTGCCGATTTTAAGGCCGACCAGCCAAAACAGCGCCCATATCGGTCCGGGAAGTTTCCCGGTTTTAAAGTTGGGCTGGCCGATGTAAAAGGCCCGCTCTTGGCCGGCATCCAAATCGACAGCGACCCGATACGCCTGCATTTCGTCTCCCATGGCCGCATAATGATAAGCTTGGCCCCAATACAGGCTGACCAATCGGAGCAGAAATCCGAGACACATGATTCCGATCAAGAACGCGATCTTGGTCCGCTTTGACATCTCGCGCATTGTAATCAAAGGAGTCGTTTACGCGAGATGAATTGGGACGCCGTGTTAGCCCGCGAAGCGGTTGGGCAGCAAGGACTATCATCGGAGCGTGTCAAAACTCTTTAGAAATGTCC
>PLTX01000092.1 GCA_003164675.1 Verrucomicrobiota bacterium
AAAGCCATCGCGAGGCGTTCGCCGGTCGTCAGCGACACCGCACCCAGCAACGTCCACAGGAAGCCGAACACGAGAGCGGCATTGAGCGCGTGCAGGAACACGCTGGTCGCGTGGTGCCCCGCCGCGTTCTTTCCCCAAAGTTGATAGTCCAGAACGTGCGACAAGCGGGGCAGCGGGTGATAGTACGGGTCCATGGATGTAAACGCCCACTTCACTGCGTTCCACGTCAGGCCGTTCCACCGCTCTGACTGCCGCAGATACTCCTTATCATCCACGTCCAGGAACTCGCCGTGGACGCTCGGCCAGTGCAGCCAGACGGTCACCACGAAAATTCCCAGAGCCACTCCAACCAATTTTATGCGGCTGGCATTCATGCAAATCAGAAATATCAGGCTTCCCCACGAATCCAATCACACGTCCCGGCCACACGCAATCTAGAACACTCTGTGTATTTCGGTGTCATCGACAGCGTCGTCAGGATGTTCGACTCGCGGCGTTCGCTGCAAAGCCGTCACGAAAGCGAACATTGGGCCGGCCGTAATACCCTCTAACCACCCGCTCCCCATCCCTAACCGCAGGCCTCGACGGCCCACACCCGCAGCAGAGGTTCCCCATTTGCTTCCACTCTTGAGCAGATAATCCCTTCTCACCGAGTTAACCGGGGCATCCACGACAATGCTGCCAAATCCGGTGAGCCGCTATCGCCAATTGGAGACATTCACGCGACCGCTGCCACGATCACCAACCGAGCCGAGTCTTCCCTGATATTACCGGGTTACCCGTTCGGGTGCCTTAAATCGGTTCCTGATACCGGTGACGCGGGTGTATTGTTATGCAGGGCGGTTATGCGACAGGGGCTGAAACAATTGGAATGGCAAAAGCGGGTGGCTTTATTGGCACTTTTGAAGCGGTGCTCGAGGCGGGATCTGATATGGGATTTCTTTGTTCGGCACCCGAAGACGTGACGAAACCAAGATTCAACGCGACGATGCGGTATTCCTTGCGTCCAAAAACTTGAGTTGATGGTACAGTTCTTCGAGGAGAGGTGATTTAGCTCCCGCTTGTTGGGCGGCGCGGAGCGAATTCCCAAAGATAGCTTCGACCTCCATCGGATGACGTTCATCATAGTCGATCTTCATGCTGGTGCGATAGGGAATCATCTTGTCCGTGTACGCGAGCATCTTTCCCACGGTCTCATCGGCGATCGCCACGCCGCACCTGTGTGCGTCGGTGACCACTTCCCGCATGAGCTGTTCGACAAGCTGGCGTGTATGCGGATTCGTCATCAATTCCGAGGTTGTCGCATCCAGAACCACCGAGAGCCCGTTATAGGGAATATTCCAGACGAGCTTTTGCCAACGGACGACAGCCAGGTCTTCGTGAAGCTGGGTGAGGATGCCAGCGCGGTTCAAATCGCCAGCAATCGCGCGCATGCGGTCACTGATGCCGCGTATGGCGAATTCGCCAAGTCCGACATGGCCGTAGTCGAGGTGGCGGATGTGGCCCGGTCCGATTTTGTTCGAGCAGAGAAAACACAGTGCGCCCATCACGCGTTCTGCACCGACGATCTCAGCGACCTGCGCCTCGATGCCGAGGCCGTTTTGCATGACGAGCACGACACCATCGTCCTTGACGACCGGCGGCAACAATTGGGGCAGCAAATGATTTTGCGTTGTCTTGAGGCAGACGCACACGACGTCGCACTTCGGCATATCGCGTATATCGCGATAGGCGTTCACTTTCGGCAGGGTGAAGTCACCATCCTTGGATTCGCAAATCAGTCCGTGCCGGCGCACGTGTTCGTAGTCGCTGTGGAGCAGAAAGTGAAGCTCACACCCAGCATGCTGCAATCGCGCGCCATAAAACCCGCCGAGCGCCCCCGTGCCGATGATGGCATAGCTGCGTTGCATGCTCTGAATCTAGCAGAACCAAGTTCGTTCTTCTATGTATTCGCGGCCATGTGTTAGAAAAGAAGGGTGGTCGGCATCCGAAAGTACTTCGAGCTTGTCCGGTTTTCGCACACGGTGTTTGCGTTGCCGTTCGCCTTGGCGAGCATGGCGGTGGCGGCCAGCGCGAATCGCGGATGGCCAGGGTGGCGGACGTTTCTGCTGATTTTGGCCGCGATGGTGTGCGCCCGCACGGCGGCGATGGGGTTCAATCGCATCGTGGACCGCAGGCTTGACGCATTGAACCCGCGCACGGCGCAGCGGCACTTGCCGACTGGCAGCGTGGAGGTGCCTGGTGCCTGGTGGTTGGTGATTGGAGCCGCCGCGGGGTTGATAGGCGTGACCTGGTTTATTAACCCGTTATGTTTCTATCTATCGCCGGTGGCATTGCTGGTGGTGTTTTTTTATTCGTTCACGAAACGATTCACGGATTTCTCACACGTGTTTCTGGGACTGTCTTTGGGGATTGCACCACTCGGCGCGTGGCTGGCGGTGCGCGGACAGTTCGATTGGCCGCCGTGCGTGCTGGCGGGGGCCGTGGTGTTTTGGTTGGTGGGATTCGACATTATTTACGCGACGCAGGATTACGAGTTTGACAAGTCGCAGGGGTTGCACTCGTTGCCGGCACGGCTGGGGATTGCGGGCAGCCTGCAGACAGCGCAGGCGGCGCACGGGGTCACGGCGGTTTTGTTGCTGGCTTTCGGGTTGATTTCACATCTTCGCGTGCCATACTATTTTGGGTTGGCGACTATTCTGGTTTGTCTTGTCACGCAGCACGTACTGGCAAGAAAACAGGATCCCGTCAGCCTGAATGCGGCGTTTTTTCGGATGAATGCGATCATTAGCACCGTGTTTCTCGGGGCAGTTGTGGTGGATGTGGTTTGGCGATGAACAAATTGATCGAGCGGTCGGAGTTGCGGGACATTTGGGAGAAGGTTGACGCGGGACAACGTATCACCGAGGACGATTGTGCGCGGTTGTACCGCTCTCAGGATCTGGCCGCGATTGGCGCGATGGCAAACACGGTGCGCGAGCGCAAGAACAGCAACGTGGCGTACTACGTTCTCAATCGCCACATTAATTACTCCAACCTCTGCATTCTCGACTGCGATTTTTGCGCGTTCTATCGGCGGCGGCGCGATGCCGGTGCCTACGAATACAACCTGCCGCAGATGATCGAGAAAGCGCAGGAGGCGCTCCAGCAAGGCATCACCGAGATTCACATCGTTGGCGGGCTGCATCCATCTTTCAAATGGGACTATTACGTCGAGATGCTGCGATCGCTGAAGGCGCTCGACCCAAAACTGCATTTGAAGGCGTTCACAGCGATTGAGATCCTGCACCTCTCATGGGTGGGCAAACGGAGTGTGCTGGAAACGCTGGCGGCATTGCGGGAAGCAGGACTCGGCTCGCTGACAGGCGGTGGGGCGGAAATTTTTGACCCCGAAGTTCGCAGCGTGATTTGTCACGCGAAGGAGTCCGCTGAGGAATGGGCCGATGTCCATCGCACGTGGCACAAGATGGGGGGGCGCTCGACCTGCACGATGCTGATCGGTCACGTGGAGAAAAACCATCATCGCGTGGACCATTTGCGGCGGTTGCGCGAACTGCAGGACGAGACCAACGGATTTACGGCGTTCGTGACACTGGCCTTTCATCCCGAGAACACGAAATTACCGCACCTGCCCGGGCCAAGCGGTTACGACATGCTCAAGACACTCGCGATCGCCCGCATTTACCTCGACAATATCGACCACATCAAGGCGTACTGGATTCTCATGGGCATGAAACTGGCCCAAGTGTCATTGAGCTACGGTGTTGACGACCTTGACGGCACCGTTATCGAGGAGAAGATTTACCACATGGCCGGCGCGAAGACCCCGCAAGAAGTGGCGCGGGAAGAATTGGTAAAGGCGATCCGCGAAGCGGGACGAGAACCGGTCCAGCGAGACAGTTTGTATCGACCGGTCGTCCAGAAAGGTGGTGGCGGAGAGATGCGGGATGATCACGGGGCCGGCGCGCCCGGCGGTCATGCCCTGCCTGCGGCTTCAGCTTGTGTGGGCGCAAGCAACGAAGGAGGGGCAGCGTGACCACAAAACCACGCATTGGAGGCATCTCGTATCTGAATGTGCGGCCGCTGGTGTATGGCATTGAAGATCAAATAGGCTACTGCGAGCCGTCGCGACTGGCGGACCTGATGTATCGGAAGCAGTTCGACGTGGGGATCGTGCCCATTGCGGAAGCGCTGCTGCACGACCAGTACGACGTGCTTGATGGGATTGCAATCGCGGCGCGCGGGGCTGTGCGCAGCGTGTTCCTGACGCACCGCGTGCCACTGGAGAAGATCCAGCGTGTAGCGGTGACACCAGCGTCGCGTACGTCCGTGTGGTTGCTCCGCGTGTTGTTGAAGGTGGGATACCATATCGAGCCGGAGTTCTATCCGCGACCACCTGGAGCAAAGCTGAGCGATCACGAGGCGATGTTGCTGATCGGTGACGAAGCGATTTGGTACGCGACGCGCAACGGGAAACAGCCACTGTGGGACCTCGGCGCGGCATGGGTGGAGATGACGGGATTACCATTCGTATTTGCCGCGTGGGCGTTTCAGCGCGACGTGGAGAAGGCGGAACTGGCGGGGCTTCTGCGTAGCGCGAAGGCCAACGGGCTGGCGCATATCGAGCAGATTGTGCAGGATGCGACCGAAGCCACGCCGGAATTTCTTCGCGACTATTACTCGAACTGCGTCTGGTATAATTTGGGGGATGACGAGAAACAGGGGATTCGACGGTTCCAACAATACTTGAAGGAAATGGGATTGGTGAGCAGCAGTCATGATCTACGATACGTCCCTTGACATTATCCAGGGCAAGGTGCTTGACGGCGTACGGATCTCAGGCGAGGAAGCAGTGCGGCTGTATCAGGCGCTGACGTTATCCGAATTGGGCACGCTGGCTGACGTCGTGCGCGAACGGAAGCATCCGGAACGAAAAGTCACGTACATCATCGACCGCAATATCAACTACACGAACGTGTGCGATGTGTACTGCACATTTTGTGCGTTCATGCGTGAAGAGCGGGACGACGATTCGTACGTGCTCACACCCGAGCAGGTGGGCGCGAAGATTCAGGAACTCGTGGCCATTGGCGGCGTGCAGATCTTGATGCAGGGCGGTCACCATCCCAAGCTTGGGATCGATTACTATCTGAACTTGTTGCAGTACATCCGTCGCAATTTCCCACAGGTGAATATCCACGGCTTTTCGCCGCCCGAATTCAATCACTTTGCCGAGGTGTTCCAGATGTCGGTGGAAGAAGTGATTCGACGTTTCAAGGAAGCGGGACTCGGCTCGATTCCCGGCGGCGGGGGCGAGATCCTGGTGGACCGCGTACGCCGGCGCATTTCGCCGCTCAAGTGCATGAGCGACGAATGGCTGCGCGTGATGGAGATCGCGCACGGGATGGGATTGAACTCATCGGCGACGATGATGTTCGGGCACGTGGAGACTATTGAAGACCGTGTCGAGCACCTGCAACGGCTGCGCGACCTGCAGGACCGCACGCACGGGTTTACCGCCTTCATTTGCTGGTCCTTCCAGAGCGAGAACACGCGGCTCAAGGTGCCATCGGTTGGCGCGCATGAGTATCTGCGGATGCAGGCATTGGCGCGAATCTTTCTTGATAATTTTGACAACGTGCAATCCAGTTGGGTGACGCAAGGGCCGCAAATCGGGCAGGTCGCGCTCAAGTTCGGCGCGAATGATTTTGGCAGCGTGATGATGGAAGAGAATGTCGTGTCGCAGGCCGGGGCGACATTCCGCATCGACGAGGCCACAATGCAGCGATTGGTTCGCGAGATGGGATATGAGCCGCATCGCCGCAACAATTGGTATCAACTGTTGAATTAGGAAGAGACACACTGGATGGACAAGATCAAGACGATCCTGCTGTTTGGGGCCCCGGGCAGCGGCAAGGGGACGCAAGGCAAGATGCTGGGGACGTTGCCCGGCTTTCGCCATCTCGCATGCGGTGACGTGTTTCGCTCGATTGACCTCAACAGTGAGGTCGGCAAGGTGTTCCTGCAGTACTCGAGCAAGGGCAAACTCGTTCCCGACGACTTCACGGTGCGATTATGGCGGGAGCACATCGGCAAGCTGATTCACACGGGCGCGTTCCGGCCCGAAAGCACCGTGTTGATACTGGACGGCATTCCGCGCAACGTGCACCAAGCGACGATGCTCGATCAATACATCGAAGTGGTGAAGTTGATTGCCTTGCGCGCGACGCATGATCGCGAAGAAATGATCCGCCGGCTGAAGTCTCGCGCCCTGAAGGAAAACCGTCTCGACGATGCCAGTGAGAAGACGATCCAGCATCGTCTGGACGTTTACGATATGGAATCGCGGCCGGTACTTGCGTGTTATCCAAAGGAGGTACGCGTGGATGTCGATGCCCTCCAGACACCTATCGAAGTGGCACACGACATTCTGAGCGCGATTCTCGGTCGCTTGCAGGAAATGCGCGAAGTGCCGCCACCTGCAATGGCGGAAAAGAGCTAACCGTTCATTCATAGCGCATCTTATGGTGGCGCAACACCTTGCGCTTGACGCAGTAGTCGTTTTGATTCAGGCTGCCGCATCGCAGTGGACGTTACAGCAACCTGTAACCGTGGATGGTGTTAAACAGTCTGTAATCAAGCAAAGGACAATCGGGGATGTGTTCTGTTGTAAGGCAGGACAAGGCGCTCGGGGCATCTCCGATGGAAATCATATCCGGGCCGATTCGGAGGACAGACGATGAAGATGAGGATGTGTTTAGCGGTTGGTGCAGTGACCGCGATCATGGGAGGGACTGGTGCCTTCGCGGCGGAAACGAATCACATATTTCGGACGCCAGCGGCATTCAAGGGAGTGATCCAGGGCGTGGTCGGAGGTAAGCCGGCGTACGAGTTTCAAGACTTCATCGGGGCCGATCTGGTGAATCTCGCGCTCGGCACGCCCATCGGCACGGTGCGCACCAACGAAGTGCTCGCGCTGGAAGTTGCCTGCGACAGCGGCAGCGCAGAATTGGTTGTTTTTGACAAGGCGACCGGCAGCAACCTTGTCACGATCGCCACCAGCTCGAAGATCACCGTTGTCCAGCAGCAGAGCGAAGCCAGCGCCGCGTTCCCAGACCGTGAGCGGTTCGCGACAGAAATGGTCGTTGCCGCCGTTGGCAGCAGCACCAATGCATTGCTGAGCGGCTTCCTGGACATGGCGGGCCGTCTGTATCTCAATCCGACGAACGGCTGCCCGCGAGCCGTGCTGGTGGACACGGATCGTAAGCAGGACAGTGCCTGTGGCGACCCCAAGGCAGTCACGGACACGATTGATAAGAACCTCAACAAAGTCAAAGGTCTTGCGAAGTTTGCGGGCCGCGGGCACTTCCACGGCGCATTCGACGCTATCATTGCGGACCAGACAAACACGGTGGTCGTACCAGACGGATCGCTCAGCATCGACCGTCAACTCGCTACGTCTCCGTAGTCTCTGACACAGAAGTTATTTGCACAGGACGGGCAGGCGTTGCGGCGTCTGCCCGTTTTGTTTTGCTCGCGCACTTGTGTTCAACCACTGGCTCTGCTAGTGCTGACGAAAGCAAACATGCGCATCGCATTCATGGGAACCGCAGAACTGGCCGTCCCGTGCCTCGAAGCCGTGGCGAAAATGCCCGGCCACGAGGTCGTCGCCGTTGTCACCCAGCCCGATCGCCCGAAAGGCCGTGACCTCAAGCCGTCGCCGCCACCCGTGAAAGTCGCCGCCGAACGCCTCGGGTTTCCCGTTCAGCAACCGCTGAAAATCCGCGAGCCGGCGGCGATTGATTCCGTGCGCGCCATGCGGCCTGATCTCGTCATCATCGTCGCGTACGGACAAATTCTTCCGAAATCGGTTCTGGAAATCCCGCGCTTCGGATGCGTAAACGTCCACACGTCGTTACTGCCACGCTGGCGTGGGGCTGCGCCGATCCAACACGCCATTCTCCACGGCGATCGCGAAACGGGAGTCACCACGATGTACATCGACGAACACATGGACACCGGTGACATTATTCTGCAGCGGTCGGAACCCATTCGCGCTGACGACACCAGCGCTACGCTACACGACCGTCTGGCGAAACTTGGGGCCGAGTTGCTCGTGGAAACGGTCGCGCAGGTCGCCGAGGGAAAAGCCCCGCGGGCGAAACAAGACGAGATCTCCGCCACCTATGCGAAGAAGATTGCGAAAGAAGATGGACGCGTCGACTGGACGCGTTCCGCTATCGAGATCGAGCGGCAAGTGCGCGCGTTCAATCCATGGCCGAGCGCCTACACGCAGTTGGGCGACCTGATGTTGAAAATCTGGAAAGCTGAGGTCGTCGAGAACGTCATCGGCAACCCGGGCGAAGTCCTTGCTGATTTCGTCGTCGCCACCGGCCGCGGCGGCCTACGCATCCTCGAACTCCAACCCGCCAATAGTAAGCGCATGGCTGTTGATGCGTTTTTGCGAGGGCACCCGGTCAAGTGCGGGACTGTGATGGGGTAGTCGGCGACATGCTTCTCGGGCCGGTGCCGTAACCAGTCGGCTTGCGCATCGGGTGGGGACGGCTACAATGGCGGGCGATGCAGACCGCTTCGGATCGTGACGGATTCAGCTGGCTTCGCCCGGAATTCAAACGACTTCTCGCCATTCTTTGGGTCGTTGGGCTGGCTCTCGTTTATCTGATCCGCTGTGGCGCCTGGGTGCTGCCGTTGCAGCTTGCGGCAATCATCAACACGTCGATGCCTGCGCTTTGCGTTGGCCCGCACTTCCGTGAATTCTGGACTGCGCGGATGTATGACGTCGGATGCGTTGTCGCCATTGTGGCCGCGTCGCTGGGTTTGGGCGCAATGGTGGCAGGCCGGCTGATTACCCGTCGAGACGTGCTCGGCATGCTGTTTGCGCTGGGGGTTGGTCTTTGGTTTCTGGCGGTGCTGGTACTCGTCACAGGGGCAGCATCCATTGCGAAAGTCCCGTACACGTTTCTGACACTGGCATGCTGGCTTTTGCCAGCACCGAGGAAATTTGTTGGCGATTTTTATGTGTCAACGGAATGCACCGACAGTTGGGCGAAGCTGATGCTCGCATGCATCCTCCTTGCCGCCGCGCTCAATCTCGCGGGCGCGCTGGCGCCGCCGTTCGAGTATGACGAACTCGAATACCACCTCGGCGCGCTGGCGGACTACCAACGCGCAGGCCGTATCGTGTTCCTGCCGCACAATTTCTACTCGAACATGCCGCAGTTGGCCGAAATGTTGTATCTGCTGGCGAGGACGACGACGTCGGATATCGCGGCGAAACTATTGCATTGGTTGTTCGGCCTGCTTGCTGCGGCGGCGGTATATGGTATAGCGCAACGGCTCTGGTCGAAGTCGGCGGGACTGACGGCTGCGGCACTGTTCTATTGCACGCCATTCATGCAGGAACTTGGCCAGACGGCGCGGATCGATCTGGCGACGGCGTTCTTCGCGACTCTGGCGTTCGGGGCTCTCGTGTTGTGGGTGGAGGAAGAAGAGAAGAGGGACCTTCTATGGCTGTCGGCCCTTGGCGTTGGCGGGGCGGTGGCAACGAAATGGCCAGCGCTTGCGGTGGTGTTGTTTCCTGCGGCAGCAGGATTGGTTTTTCGTCGGAAGTATCGTTTGCTCGCCGGGTTCTGCCTGGTCACGGTCGCCATGGTCGCGCCATGGTTGGTGAAGAACTGGCTGCTGACGGGCAACCCGGTGTATCCGTTGTTATATCGGTGGTTCCCAAACCCGCATTGGAGCGCAGGACAGGCGCTGGTATTCTCGGAGAGACACGCGCCGACGTTTGGATTGGCGACCGTTGGGGAATTGTTTACGCTGCCGTGGAAGTATTCGTTCGTCGAAGCCGGAGCGGTCCCATTGTTGCTGCTGACGATGCCGCTGCTGCTTTTGGTCCCGCGTGCGGAACCAGCGGCAAGACGTGCCGGATGGTTGTTCGTGGGCTCGTACGCGGGGTGGTTTTGTTTCACGTTTCGACCGTGGCGGTTCTTGTTTCCGGCATTTGGTGTGGGAGCAGTCACCGCCGCCTTTGCCATGGAGAAACTGGGTCGGGATGCAATGGTGCGAATCACGACGCGCGTTTCCGTCGGACTTGTGATGGCGGCCAGCCTCGCGTCGCTGGCGTTGAATGATTTGGTGGACACGTCGAACCCACAACGTGTGCCGCCGCAGTTCAGTTTTGTGCAATATGACCTTGGTCAGTTTACAAGCGATGAGTTTCTCGCGCGCGTCGGCAACGGAGTATTGGAGCCGACCCTTTGGATGAATGAACATCTGCCCGCTGATGCCAAGGTGCTCTACGTCGGAGAAGCCCGCGCATATTATGCAAAGCAATTGGTCGTGTATAGCACGGCGTTTGATCAGAATCCGTTGACGGCGATGTCGCGTGCGGCGAAGACGCCCGAAGAACTGCTAGCGGCGTTGCAGGCGCAAGGAATCACCCACGTCTACGTGAATTATTCGGAGTTGGATCGCCTGCGGCATGGCTATGATTATATGAGGGAGGCAAATTGGAGTCTGATTCAAGAGGCACTGGATCAAGAGCAAATTGCGAAAGCGGTTCACGCCTCCGGGCGGCGAATCGTGTATGAATTGGAAAAGTAGGTAATGAGGATTTGTCACGTCATCACGAGATTGATCGTCGGTGGAGCACAGGAGAATACCGTGTCCACGTGCATCGGGCTGCGGAAACTCGGCCACGAGGTGGATCTGGTCATCGGTCCGCAGGCCGGACCGGAAGGCTCGCTCTACAATCAGGCGAAGGCTGCGGGTGTGCCGATCACGATCGTGGATGAGTTGCGACGCACACCGAATCCGTGGCTGGACATGAGCGCGTGCCGCGCCTTGCGACATCTGTTCACGGGCAGGCGATACGCGGTAGTCCACACGCACAGCGGGAAGGCGGGGCTGGCGGGACGCGTGGCGGCAAGGTTGGCGCGTGTGCCGATCATCGTGCACACCATTCACGGCCCGTCGTTTTACCGTTACCAGAATCCGGCAGGGAACTGGGCGTTTCGCTGGGCGGAGCAAATTGCCGGCGCCTGCACGACACAGTTTGTGTCAGTTGCGGACGCCATGACCGACCAATACCTCGCGGCAGGGATCGGGACGCCGGATCGGTACGTCACGATCCATAGCGGGATGGACATCGATGCTTTTGTGGAGGCGCGCCGTGACGATTCCCTGCGCGAATCGCTCGGCATTTCGGAAACCGACCTGGTGGTCGGCAAGATCGCGCGGTTGTTTCGGATGAAGGGGCATGAGTTTCTGTTCGCGGCGGCGCCACGTATCGTCGCTGCCGTGCCCAACGTGAAGTTTCTGTTGGTCGGCGACGGTATGTACCGCGAGCGTTTTGAGTGGCTGGTCGCGAAAATGGGGTTGCTGAGTCATTTTGTGTTTGTGGGCCTGGTGCCGCCGCAGGAGATTCCACGCTACATGGCGTCGATGGACCTGCTGGTGCACCTGTCGTTGCGCGAGGGACTGCCACGAGCGTTGCCCCAAGCGCTGGCATGTGGCAAGCCGGTCGTCGCGTTCGACGTCGATGGGGCGCGCGAGGTGTGCCTCGACGGTGAAACGGGGTTGCTCGTGCGCGCCGGGGACGTGAACGCACTGGCTGATGCCGTGATTCGGTTGTTGCAGGACGCCGAATTGGCGCATAGAATGGGCGAACAGGGCACGGAGTTGGTCAAGGAGCGGTTTTCGGAGGCGCGAATGGTGCAACAACTTGACGAGTTGTACCGGCGGTTGTGGGCCGCGCGACACTGACATGCATTGGCTGCTCGTCTACTTCTATGTGTTCGATGTCAGTTTCGTGCTGGCACTGATCTTCACGCCGGCGTTCAAGCGACTTTCCTTCCAGTGGAAGTATGTCGACGAGCCGGACCAGGAACGGAAGATTCATACTGAGGCGATGCCGTTGCTGGGCGGTGCGGCGATTTTCTGCGCGTTCGCAGCCAACGTCATATTCAACTATCTGTTCATCCTTCCGCTGGGAAGCCGGGTGGATTTGCCGCTGATCGACATGCCTGACGTGAAGATGTACCTCGACGGCGCATTCTCGGTCTGGCCGAAGTTGCTGGTGATCGTGTTGGGAGGCGGCCTGATGGTGGCGCTGGGGATGTATGACGACAAGTATGAGCTGAACCCGCGGGCGAAATTGATCGCACAGGTGGCTATCGCGTTATTGGTGGCGCTGGCGGGGATACGAATTACGGCATTTATTCCCAATCGCTTCATCAACTACGCGATGACCGTATTGTGGATTGTGACCATCACGAACGCGATGAACTTTCTCGATAACATGGACGGGCTGTGCACGGGGATCGGAATAGTCTGCGCGTCGCTGTTTGGATTCATCGCCGGCATGCAGCACGAGTATTTCGTGTGTCTTTTGGCGGTGGCGCTGGCTGGCGCGCTGATGGGATTCCTGCCGCATAACTTCAAGCCGGCGACGATCTTTCTCGGCGATGCCGGCAGCCACTTTGTTGGGTACATGCTGGCGGTGCTGCCGATTTGCGTGACGTTTTACCGCCATGGCAAGACGCCGACTTGGTTGCCTGTATTGATTCCCTTGCTGGTGCTGGCGGTGCCGCTGTTCGATCTGGTGATGGTGATGTGGATTCGCGTGCGGCACGGCCAGCCGGTCTATCGAGGCGATGTGAACCATCTTTCTCACCGTCTGGTGCGGTTGGGGCTGCCGCAAAGCTGGGCGGTAACGCTGATTTACCTCATTACGCTCACCCTCGGTCTTGGGGCGACAATACTGTTGTGGTCGCAAATGACCGCTGCGCTGGTCGTCATCATCCAGGCGCTCTGTATCCTCTCGATCGTGACGTTGCTGGAGAGAATGGGCGGGAAGTGAGACGGTTGACTCGGGCGCGCCAAGCTGCGATTATCTCGCGCCCATGAAATTTTACGTCACGACGCCGATCTACTATGTCAACGACCGTCCGCATATCGGTCATGTGTACACGACCACGATTGCGGACATCGCGGCGCGCTTTCATCGGTTGTGCGGTGATGACGTGTTTTTTCTGACGGGCACGGATGAGCATGCGGCGAAGGTGGTGGACTCCGCGGCGGAGCATGGCGTGACGCCGCAACAGTGGGCCGACGAGAATGCGAAAGCATTTCAGGATACATTTGCCAAGCTGGGTATCAGCAATGACGATTTCATTCGCACAAGCCAGGAGCGTCACAAGGTCAAGGCGCAACAGTACGTCGGCGAACTTCTGAAGACGGGCGATGTATATCTCGGGGACTACGAAGGCTGGTATGACGCCGGGCAGGAGGAGTATTTGCCCGAGAACAAGGCCAAGGAATACGAGTTCAAGTCGCCGTTTAACGGCAAGCCGCTGGTCCGCAAGAAGGAGAAGAATTATTTCTTTCGACTCAGCCGGTACGGCGACTCGTTGTTGAAGCTGCTGGAGGAGCGGCCAGAGTTCGTCCATCCCGACGTGCGGCGCAATGAAGTCCGGAACCGCATCCGCGAAGGTCTCAATGACGTGCCGATTTCGCGCACGGGTGGAAGCGATTGGGGAATCCGAATTCCGGGAGACTCCGAACACACCATCTACGTGTGGATCGATGCGCTCTTCAATTACCTCTCGACAGTCGATACGGACGAGCGTCGGAAGTTCTGGCCGGCGGACGTGCATTTGATCGCGAAGGACATCCTTTGGTTCCACGCGGTGATCTGGCCGGCAATGTTGATTGCCCTGAAGCGCGAGTTGCCGCGGCAGGTTTATGCGCACAGTTTTTGGATCAGCGAAGGCCAGAAGATGAGCAAGAGTCTCGGCAACTTTATCGACATCGAGAAAATCGACCAGTACGTGTCGAACTTCGGGCTCGACGCGCTACGGTATTTTCTGGCGCGCTATGGCCCATTGGGGATCAACGACAGTGATTTCGCGGAGGCCCGGTTCAACGACGTTTACAACGCCGAACTGGCCGACAAGCTGGGAAACCTGGTGAATCGCACGTTGACCATGATCCAGCGGTATCGAAATGGCGTGGCACCACAAGCGAGCGATGAAGGCTTGCGCACTGATGCGGAGACGATGGTAGCCGCGTATCGCGAGCGGATGAACCGGCTGGACTTCGTCGGGGCACTCGATGCGCTATGGGGTTTCGTGGTGCGCTCGAACCAGTACGTGGAAGAAAGCGCGCCGTGGAAACTGGCCAAGGATCCAGCGAAAGCGCGTCAACTCGATGGCGTGCTTTACAATCTTGCGGAATCGGTGCGGTTGATCTCTGTGCTTGTGACGCCGTTCATGCCGACCACGAGCGGCGCGATCCGGACGCAACTAGGGGTGGGCGACAAGCGCGGCTTGTTCGCCGAAGAAACGAATTGGGGACGGCTTGCGGCGGGGACGAAGATCGGCCAGGTTGCGCCGTTGTTTCCGAAACGCACATGATCCGTTTCCCCGAGTCGTCCCGATTTCACTTGATCGACGAGTCGAAAGTGCTCCCTCGGTTCGGTCATCTCGCGCCGCGGCCGATCTACGTTCATCTTCCCGAACTGGCGGAGCACGATCATCGGCGGCGGTTTCCTGTGTTGTATTGCCACGATGGGCAAAATATATGGGATGATCCGCATTGCTGCTACGGTCACGGCGGTTGGTTCCTCAATCAGATTGCCGACGAGTTGACTCGTGAGGGGAAGATGGAGCCGATTATTCTTGTCGGCATTCCGAACACGCACGCGCGATACCGCGAGTACACGCCGGTGAAGACATACGACGACATTCTGTCGCATCCGTACGCGAACTACGTGGTCGATGTCGTGAAGCGATACGTCGACCGGAGATTTCCGACGAAGAAAGATCGCCACCACACGGCGTTGATGGGTTCGTCGCTCGGCGGATTGGTCGCGTTGTGGATGGCGCACAAGCTTCCCGAGACCTTCAGCAAGGCGGCGTGTTTGTCGGGCGCGTTTCAGGTTCGCGACCGGCAGAAAAAATCGTTCGTGGAGTTCGTGCGCGAACGCGATCATCAGGACCTCCGCATCTATCTCGACTGCGGCACGGTCCAGGATGGGGTGCGGCAATCGCGTCAGGTTCACGAAGCGTATTTGTCACGCGGGTGGCGTGAGCGAGAGGACTTGCTGTATTTCGAGGACAAAGGTGGCGAACACAACGAGCGGTGCTGGCGCGACCGCGCGTGGCGGGGGCTGACATTCCTCTTCGGAAGCGGGCGCGACCGAGAATAGACATGCCACCGGGGGCTGCGCGAATTCGAGGCGCAGCCCGCAGGCATGCATGAGGAAATAGGGCGCTATGGCATCAACCGACAAGCTTCCATATATATGCAACGCCTCAAATGCCGCTGGCGCCATAAAGGCGCGCCGCACACCGAAATGCGGCTTGCCCTATTCGTCCTCTTCGGCGACGACACCGACGCTATCCTTGCCTGGCTCGAAGATCCCTGACTTGTCTCCCCGCGCCAAATAATACCAGCCCTCGCGAGGTGAATCATGAGGCGCGCGTTGGTTCTGCTACTACTGGTGTTTCCCGCCTCGGTCGATGGCCGCGTCGGCGAAACCCTTGAACAATGCCGAGTGCGCTATGGTCAGGAAATTGCGACCAATGGCGAGTCGTTTGTCTTCCTGAAAAATGGATTCACCGTCACAGTTTGGTTGACCTCTAATTGCGTGGAGACAATCGGCTATTCTGCGGATGAAACGCACACACTCGGCTCCGATCATTGCATCCAGTTTTATATTCATGAATGGTGGCACAAACCGGGTCTTCGAGAAGGACGATGAAGCTGGCTTCGCCCACATGCACACAGCAGATGGCAAGTTGACGGCCTGGACGGGTGCGAATATGCTCGTCATCTGCACCGAAGAAAAGATGCAGCGGGACATGGGGCGCATTATGGCGCAGCACAAAGCCGATTTGAAGAAACAACTGGAAGGATTTTGACGCCAAAGCCGCCGAGTTGACTGCATTAATTATAGAACGCGCCAACACGCCCGAGGTGTCCCTTCAAACCCTGTCTGAAGCCCCTTCCGACTTCCTTTAGCACACCCCCCAAAAACCCTTCCTCGCCCCCGCTTCTGTTCGCCCGTTTTGCCCTCCATTGCCTCGAACCTGTTCAACGCGCGCGCCGCGCAGAATTTTTTTCAGAGAATTCACGAAAAGGTGTTGACACGTTTTGGGTGCCGTGTCTAAATGTGGGGCGTTGTGGGGAATGGTGGTTACCAAGGAGGGGCCACGACTCCCAAATGGTTAAGGCACTTACAAGGGCGGTGTTCTTTGGCACGTTTCGGCACGCGGTTGACGAAAAGAACCGCGTCGCGATACCGGCAATATGGCGGGCTGCCGCGAGACGCTCGCGAGAGTTTTACGTGTTGCCCGATCCAAAGAATTGTCTGGTCGTGTTAACGGCATCGGCCATGGAGAAGATGCTGGAGCGCGCCGACGACATTTCGATCGGAGAATACGGGCGACGCGACGTGCTTCGGGTTATCGCCTCTCGGGCGCACGGTACACCCTGCGACAGCCAGGGGCGCATCGGGTTGACTGACCAGTTGCTTCGGCACGCCGGTGTGGGGAAGGAAGCGGTTCTCGTGGGGATGTTGACGCGGTTCGAGATTTGGTCGCCGGAGCGGTGGGCCGAGGTTGACCGCAACGCCATGCAGAATTTTTCGGAGGCCGCCAAGCAGGTGGGATTGTGAGATCGCAGATGAGTCGAGAAGACATCATGAGTTTTTTGAGTGTGAACCGCAGCCTGACGAATCAGGGCGGGGAAATGCGGCAGTTCCGTCTGCCGCGAATGAATCCATTTCCGAAGTTGGATAGTCGGATCGTCCGGTCCGCTGGCAGTGACGGCGTACAGCGGTTGGCCTCGCGTCCTGTCGCGCGCGGCGCGGTTATCATCGAGGGCGGTTGCGGGTGTTTGCCCGAAATGGCCACCGACGTGATCGACTTTTCCGCGAGTTACGCCGTGGAGAACGTGAAGCGCGAACGTTCCAGCAGCACCCCGTGGTCGCGCGTTGGTTTCGGGCATTTGATCGGACGAGTGTTGGGCAGTCATCGCGCCGCGCGCTTGTGAGGAGGGAACTGGCAAGCCGGTTGCGGTCTTGCGCGGCGGTGACAGCGGGAGGGAAGCTTCCCGCGGGGGGGGGTATGGCAAAGGAGGTCAGGATCGGCGAACGTAGGTAGTCAATTTCCTTCCGATCCGGGCTTCTGCATGACCTACCACACACCTGTGCTGCTCAAGGAGGTCGTAAACCAGTTGCAACCGCGCCGCGGCGGGCTGTACGTGGATTGTACTGTCGGCGGCGGCGGGCATGCGCGAGAGATTTTGCGCGCGTGCGGGCCGGAAGGTCAGTTGATCGGGTTGGACTGGGATGATGAGGCCATCGCGGCCAGCCGCGAGCGGCTGAGTGAATTTGGGGCGCGCGTACAATTGGTGCGCGCCAGTTACGTGGAGTTGGAGAGAGTGTTGATGAGTCTAGGAGTAACAGTGGTGGATGGGGTTCTGTTCGACCTCGGGGTCAGTTCGCGTCAGTTTGACGAGCCGGGCCGAGGTTTTAGCGTCCTGCGGGATGGCCCGTTGGACATGCGCATGAGCCGCCAGCTTGGGGCAACCGCTCGGGACATCCTTCGCACCGCCAGTCTGGAGGAACTGGCCAAGATCTTCCGTGTGTATGGCGAAGAGAAGCGTTCCCGAGCGGTTGCCCGTACAATTGTCGCCGAACGTGAGCGAGCACCGCTGGAGACCACCACCCAACTGGCCCGATTGGTGGAGCAAGTACTGGGGCCGAAGCGTGGCGCCATCCATCCGGCGACAAGAGTGTTCCAGGGCTTGCGCATCGCGGTGAACAACGAGCTGGCCAATCTCCGTCAAGGTCTGGATGTGGCCACCCGGTTTCTGCAATCCGGGGCGCGGATTGCGGTCATCTCTTTTCATTCGCTGGAAGACCGGATTGTGAAACGGTTTTTTGTGGAAAAGAGCAGCGGCTGCATTTGTCCGCCGGAGCTGCCGGTGTGCGGGTGCGGGCGCAAGGAAACGTTGCGGATCGTGACGAAGAAGCCCGTCACGGCCGACGAGACGGAAGTGGGTGTGAACCCACGGGCGCGGAGCGCGAAGTTGCGCGTCGCGGAGAAAATTTAGGAAGAGAAGGTTTGGTTGGGGGTGGGGAACCCCGCGGGGGGTCGGGTCCAGGGAGAACGACCCCCCGGGCCAATTTTTGTGATGAAGCGGAATCGTAAACGCGAGCCATTGAGGTTTGGGACGGTGACCAAGTCGCTGTTCGTGTGCGTGTGTGTGGCCATCAGTGGACTGGGCTACGTCTGGCAGAAAAACGCAATCTATCGTTTGGGCGACGAGATCAAGAAGCGAGAGGCGCTCCTGTCTTCGGCGCAAAAGCGCAACCTGATGCTGGCCGCGCAACTGGCGCATCTGGAATCCCCGGCGGAACTGGAAACGAAGTGCCAAGGATACAATCTCAGCCTGGTGGCTCCCAAGGAAAGCCAGGTCGTTCGGTTGTATGAGCCGGGTCCGGAATGGGACGTGCAGATGGCGAATGCTCCGTTGCCCGCGCGGATCCCGGCGCAACAACAAGTCAGACTACAAGTACGCAACCCTCAACCCCGGGCGATCGCACAATAGGAATAATGACACTGGCGCCGCAACAAGGCAGGGCGTTGATCGTGGTCGGCGCGTTGGCGTCGGTCTTCACCGCGCTCGCGTTCCGTCTTTTCGATTTGCATGTCCTGCAGCACAAAGAGCTCAGTGCGTTGGCGCAGGCAAACCGCGAGCAGGTTGTCCATCGGCAAGGCCGCCGGGGGTCGATTTTGGATGTCAACGGCAATTTGCTCGCCGACAGTTTGTCGGTGCGCATCGTCACGGCAGACGCGACGATCACCGCGCCGCAGGCATCCGCGATCGCGGAGAAGCTTGCGCCATTGTTGGGGACGGATGTCGACTCACTCACGCGAAAGCTCAGTGGCCAGTCCCGCTACATTCGGCTCAATCCGCGCGTCAAACTCGATGAAGACGCCGTGCAAAAGATCCGGGCGATGAAGTTGAAGGGCATCTACTTCGAGGATCAATTTGTCCGGTCGTATCCGAACGGTCCGCTGGCCAGTCACGTGATCGGGTTCGTCGATGCCGAACACAGGGGGGTGCAGGGCATCGAAGCGTCGATGGAAGATTATTTGCAGGGCCAGGCCGGCTACGAGGTCATCGAACGTGACCGCAAAGGCCGTGAGATTCGGGCATTGCGCACCGAGGACCTTGGGCCGCAGGACGGTCTCAACGTTGTCCTCACGGTCGATCAGGTGATCCAGCACATCGCGGAGCAGGAACTCGAGAGAGCGATGGAGCAATTCAAACCGCAATCGGGCGCGATCATTGTCTCGCGTCCAAAGACGGGGGAAATCCTGGCGATGAGTTCTCGGCCGACGTTTGATCCGACCGAGATGGACGCGTCTTCCGCCGACGCGCGTCGCAATCGGTGCGTCAGCGACGTCGCCGAGCCGGGTTCCACGTTCAAGATTGTCGTGTGCTCGGGCGCGCTCAACGAGGGCATCGTTACGCTTGGGGACCAGTTCGACTGCGAGAATGGCGCGTTCATGTATGCGGGCCGCGTTTTGCACGATGCGCATCCATTCGGCGTGTTGAGTGTCGAGGAAATTTTGTTTCATTCCAGCAACATCGGGGCGGCGAAGGTGGGTCTGCGGATGGGGCCGGCGCGGCTGTACGAGTACGTCCGGCGGTACGGTTTCGGCCACAAAACCGACATCGCCCTGCCGGGAGAGGTTTCAGGGATCGCCCATCCACTGGCTCGCTGGAACAGTCTTTCCATCACCCGTATTCCAATGGGGCACGAGATTGCGGTGACACCACTGCAAATGTTGATGGCTCTGAACACCATTGCGAACAAGGGTGTGCGGATGAAGCCGATGATCGTCAAGAGCATCGTCAGCGAAGATGGCGTGACCGTATTGCAATATCAACCGCGGTCGGTCGGGCCGGTTATCTCGGCGCACACCAGCGAGTTAATGACGACGGCATTGCGCAAGGTGGTCGGGCCCGAGGGGACGGCGCCGAAAGCGGCTGTGCAAGGATTCGATGTGGCGGGCAAGACGGGCACGGCCCAGAAAGTTGAGAACGGCCAGTACGTCCGCAAGTACTACTCGTCGTTCATCGGCTATTTCCCGGCGTCGAACCCGGAGATTTCCATTTTGGTCTCGTTGGACGATCCCGTTGGGGGCGCGTACTACGGCGGATCAGTGGCGGGACCGGTATTCCGGGCCGTGGCGGAGAAAGTCGCCGAGTATCTGGGCATGGTGCCGCAGACTCCACCGACAGAGGTAACGAAAGTATCATGAAACTCGCGGACATTGTCAAAACGGTCAAGCCGCTGGCGGTCATCGGTCCGCTGGACCAGGAAATTACCGGCATCGCCTATGATTCGCGCCGCGTGATGCCCGGCCACATGTTTGTGGCGATGCGTGGCGAGCGGACCGACGGACATCGCTTCGTGGAGGCGGCCATCGAACGGGGCGCGGCGGCGATTGTGTTGGAGCGCGACGCCAGCTTCAATCCACGGGCCACGCGCATCAAAGTCAGCGATGCCCGATGGTCGATGGCGCAGGCGTCGGCCCAATTCTATAACCATCCCTCGCAGCAGTTGAAGGTCATCGGAGTTACGGGAACCAATGGCAAGACCACGACGGCATTCATGGTGAAGGCCATTATGGAGGCGGCGGGGATTTCCTGCGGCCTGCTGGGCACGGTGCAGTATCAGATCGGCCAGCGTGTGATCCCCGCGTCGCGGACGACACCCGAGTCCGTCGATATCCAGGACATGATGAGCCAGATGCTGCGGGCCGGCTGCGGCGGCGTGTCGATGGAGGTCAGTTCCCACGCGATCGATCAATTGCGCGTGGAAGAAGTGGATTTCGATGTCGCGATCTTCACGAATCTTTCGCAGGACCATCTCGATTACCACGGGACGATGGAAGAATATTTCGAGTCGAAAACGAGGCTGTTCAGCGCGTTGGGCACTGTCCGAAAGGCGGGCCGTGCGGTAGTGAATGCGGATAACGCTTACGGTTGTGACTTGATCGAGCGCTTGGGTGGGGACCACGCCGTACTTAGCTACGGCGTTTCAAGCGCGGCGGTCATTCGCGCCGAGGACGTGCGTGTGTCGGCGGAGGGAAGTTACTTCGTCGTCCACACGCCCCAGGACAGTATCCCGATGTCACTTCCATTGATTGGACGCTACAACGTGTCCAACGCGCTGGCGGCCATCAGCGCCACTCAAGCCATCGGCATCGATCTGCGGACGACCGAATCGGCGCTGGCGCAATTGCGTCCCGTGCCGGGCCGCGTCGAGAGGGTGCAAGTTCCGGAGGACTTCAAGGTGTTCGTGGATTACGCGCATACGGCGGACGCGTTGCGCAACGTGCTGGCCACGGTCGCGGAACTGGCCCGGGGACGGCTGATTGTGGTGTTCGGCTGCGGGGGCGACCGCGACAAGGGCAAGCGGAAGGTGATGGGGCAGGCGGCTTGTGATTTGGCGGACTTTTCCATCATCACAACCGACAACCCGCGCACGGAAGACCCGCGGGAAATTGTGAAGCAGATCGAGGAAGGGTTCACGGCCACCAACGGCAACCACCATCAGGTGATCAACGATCGCCGCGAGGCCATCGAACGGGCGCTGGATATCGCGCGGCCGGGTGACGCGGTGGTGATTGCCGGCAAGGGACACGAGACCTATCAGGAATTTGCGGACACGGTTGTGCCGTTCAACGACCGTCAAGTGGTTGAAGATTATTTTCGTTTGAGTGGAACACGGTGGAAACCTTGCGTTTAGAACAATTAGCTGAACTTTGTGAGGCGCGGCTGATTCGCGGCGAGCCAGGAAGGCTGGTCGGACGAATCAGTATCGACTCACGCGCGTTGGGCCGGGGCGATTGCTTTGTCGCTCTGCGCGGCCAGCGCTTTGACGGACACGAATTCGTACCCGATGTGGCCCGCTTGGGGGCATCGGCGGCGGTAGTCTCGAATCCTACCCGTGCAATGAACTCGCCTAGTGCCTTGGCGCTTCTCCAAGTGCAAGACACCCTCACCGCATTGCACAAACTCGCAACGAACTACCGCCGGCTGATGCCCCCAACCACCCGCCTGATTGCCGTTACCGGCTCGAGCGGGAAAACGACCACCAAGCGGCTCATCGCCTCGGTGCTTGGGGAACGGTTTAATGTAGTGGAATCGTCCGGCAATAACAACAACCACATTGGTGTGCCGCTCAACCTCTTACGGCTGGACCGCGCGCACGACTACGGCGTGTTTGAACTGGGGACGAATCATCCGGGTGAAATCGCCGCGCTGGCGAAGATGGTGCGGCCCGACATCGGCGTCATCACCAACGTCGGCCTGGGGCATGTCGAGTTCTTCGGGGACGAAGCCGGAGTGGCCCGAGAGAAGGGATCGCTGTTGGAAGTGTTGCCGCGCAACGGCGACGGTCTCGCGGTGATCAATGCCGATGACAAGTGGTGCCACGAATTGCGCGCGCACACGAACGCGACGGTGGTAACGGTCGGGATCGACAATTTCGCGGACATCCGCGGTAGCGAGATCAAAATCAACGGGGATGTGAAGTTCCGCCTCAACATCGCGAAGAAGCGGGAAGATGTGATCGTGCGGCTCAAGACGCTCGGTCGCCACCAGATCTACAACGCGTTGCAAGCGGCCGCCATTGGCTATTTCGCGGGAATGGACCTGGATGAAATCCGTGTTGGTTTGGAAAACGCGGAATTTCCGCACATGCGGATGGAGTTGGTCACGATCGATGGCGTGCGGTTTGTGAACGATTGCTACAACGCCAACGTGGTGTCGATGAAGGCCGCGTTGCAAATGATTCGCGAAACCCCGTGCAACGGACGGAAGATCGCCGTACTCGGCGACATGCTGGAACTCGGCGAATGGACACAGTCGGCGCACGGTGACATCGGGGTGATCGCAGCCAACTGCGGCCTGGCCTTGCTGATCACGGTCGGCCAGTCCGCGCGGCTGATCGCGCAGGCGGCCATCGAAGCGGGCATGGAAACCCACCGGGTCCTGCCGTTGGCCACGACGACGGAGGCGGAAGAGACGATCCGCACGCTCGCGCAGGAAGGTGATTTTGTGTTGGTCAAAGGTTCGAGACGATTGCAGTTGGAACGAATTGTGGAGGGATACCGAAACCATGTAGTCGCGCCTCTGTGAGGCGCCAACCAGTAGTGTGTGGGGACTGCGCCTCCCCGAGGCGCGGCAACACGGGTGTGAGGAAGTGACGGACCGAGGAGGAGATGTTTTACTATCTGAGCGAGTATACGCAGTGGTTCTCGCCGTTGCGGGTGTTTCAATACGTGACCTTCCGCGCGGTGTTTGCCGCACTGACGGCGCTGTTGATGTGCGTGTTTGTGGGGCCGTGGCTCATTCGCCGTCTGGTCGAGATGAAACTCCAGCAGCCGATCCGCGGCGAAGACGATCTGCGGGAATTGGCCAAGACCCACGGCCAGAAAGCCTGCCCGACAATGGGCGGCATCCTCATCATCTGGGCGGTGGTGGATTCGGTCCTGCTGTGGGCGCGTCCGACCAATCAACTTGTTTTGATTTGCCTGGTGACGTTGATTTGGCTCGGCGGGATTGGGTTCCTGGACGATTGGGCGAAGGTACAGGCGCGAAAGTCCGAAGGGATGCGCGCGAAAACAAAGTTTCTCTTTCAAATCGGTCTGGGATTGTTTGTGGGGACGTTGCTCCTGACCGATCCGCTGCTCGGCCAGACCGCGAGGAAATTGATGATGCCTTTCGTGAAAGGGCCAGTGATCGCGGACATGGGATGGTGGGCGTTGCTGCTGGTGGTGGTGGTGATCGTCGGCTCGTCGAACGCCGTGAACCTGACGGATGGCCTCGACGGTTTGGCGACGGGATGCACCCTGACGGTGGCGCTAACGTATGCCGTGATGTGTTACGTGGCCGGCAATTTCAGATTTGCCAGTTACCTGCAGGTGCCGTTCGTGTCGGGGGCCGGCGAATTGACGGTGGTGTGCGCCGCGCTCATCGGCGCGAGCCTGGGGTTTTTGTGGTTCAACTGCCATCCGGCGCAGGTGTTCATGGGCGACACCGGTTCGCTGGCGATTGGCGGGTTGATCGGCGCCATTGCGGTGATGATCAAGCAGGAGTTGGTGCTGGTCATCGTCGGTGGAATCTTCGTGATGGAAGCCGCCTCGGTCATTTTGCAGGTCGCCAGCTTCAAGCTCCGCGGCAAGCGGATTTTTGCGATGGCGCCGTTGCATCACCATTTCGAGTTGCGCGGCTGGTCGGAGACCAAGGTGACCACGCGATTTTGGGTGTTGTCGGTAATCTTTGCGTTGCTGGGATTGGCAACGCTGAAATTGAGGTGATTGAGAAATGCAGACGATGGAATTGAGGGGTAAGGACGTGGTCGTGCTGGGGTTGGGCCGTAGCGGGATGGCGGCGGCATCCTTGTTGCAGCGCGACGGCGCGCGCGTGGTGGTGCGGGACGAATCGGCCGGAGACCAATTACAGGAGCGGGCGATGCGGCTGCGCCGGTTGGGTGTGCGGGTGGAGCTGGGCAACCAGTTCAACCGCTCGACGCGGTTTGACCTCGCGGTGGTCAGTCCGGGCATCGGGCCCGAGCGACCGATCGTGCGGGAGGTATTGACGCAGAATACGCCGCTCCTGAGTGAGCTGGAATTGGCGTACCGTTTTTGCCTGTGCCCGATCATTGCCATCACAGGCACGAATGGGAAAACGACAACGACGGAATTGATCGCCGCGATGCTGGCTGGTTGCGGCAAACGCACCACGGCGGCAGGCAATATCGGGAATGCGTTTTCCGACGCGGTGGAAGCCAGCGCGGGGTTGGACGCCGTGGTGCTCGAAGTCAGCTCGTTCCAGTTGGAGAAGATCGAGCAGTTTCGCGCGAGCATCGCGGTGTTGTTGAACATCACGCCCGACCACCTCGACCGTTACGAGTCGATGGATGCCTACGCGGCGGCAAAGTCGTTTATTTTCATGAACCAGCGACCGGAAGACACGGCGGTCGTCAGTGTGGAGACGCTGGAAACACTGCGGCGCATGGGCATTGCGATCAAGGCGCACCCGATCACGTTCAGCGCCTACAACCACGAAGCGGACGTCTGGCTCGACTGGTTCGACAACGAAACAATTTGGTGCCGGTTGCCGGAATGCCGCGGGATTCTGCTGAAGATGAGTGAGACGAACCTGCGCGGCGTGCACAATGCCGAGAACGTGCTGGCGACGCTCGCGACCGGGTTGGCCATGGGGTTGCCCGTATCACGAATGCGCGAGGCGATTTGCTCGTACTGTCCGCAACCGCACCGGTGTGAATTCGTGGCGGAAGTTGATGGAGTGACGTACATCAACGATTCGAAGGCGACCAACGTCGATGCCGTCGAGAAGGCGCTGCGTTCCCTGACGGGACGCTGCGTGCTGATCGCGGGCGGTCGCGACAAGGGTTTGGATTTCACTTCGCTGAAGGAGGTGGTTGCCGACAAGGTCAAGCTGGCGGTGTTGATGGGTGAGGCGCAGGGCAAGATGTGGCGCGCCTGGTCCAGGGTCGCGCCGTGCGTACGCGCGTTTTCAATGGAAGAGGCCGTCCGCCTGGCGGCCAGTCATGCCCGCCGGGGCGATACGGTGTTGTTGTCGCCGGCGTGCGCCAGCTTTGACATGTTCGAGAATTATGAACATCGCGGTGAGGAGTTCAAACGGCACGTCTTCAACTTGCCGTGAGGTGACGTAACCGGATTTGCAGAACAACAATCGATCAAAACAACAATACCGAAAGGAACCAATGAAAGTCTCGAAAGTCGTACTCATCGTCGTAGCGTTACACGTCCTTGTGATCGGGGGCATCGTCGTCTTTGAGGGGTGCTCCCGGGTCAAGAGCAGCACGCCGGATATGGCGGCGAATGAAAGCCTGCCCGGCCAGCAACCCGACAGCAACGTGGTGACTTCCATCCCGAATCCGCAAGGTCCGGGAGCGGTCAACCCGCTGGCGCCTGCAACGTCCATGGCGGGCAATGAAGCACCGGCTCCGGCACCGGTGGCAGCGGCGCAACCCGCGCCGGTCTCGGCGACCGTGCATGTCTACGTCGTGAAGAAGGGGGATTCCCTGTGGAAGATCGCCAAGGCGGAGAGCGTTACCGTCGCCGAACTCAGTCGCGCGAACAATATGTCGAAGACCAGCCCGCTGAAGGTTGGCCAGAAACTGACCGTGCCCGCGGCGAAGGCGGAGAAGACCAGCGTCGCGACCGCCTCCGTGGTCCCCGCCCCAACGGACGCCAACAGCGTCCCGTCCGGGGCGACCGCATCAGCGGCTCCGTCAACGGGAACCGACGACAGTGGCAATCTGTACGTGGTGAAGTCCGGGGATTCACTTTGGAAGATCGCCCGCCACAAGAACGTCACCATGGCCGCGCTCAAGCAGGCGAACAATCTGAATGGTGATTCGCTCAAGGTTGGCCAGAAGCTCCACATCCCGATGGCGACGGCCAAGGCCGCGACGGACACGGCTGGCAACACCGTTAGTGCGGGCATTGCGGCCACGTCGTCGGCAGGGTGGCAGGCTCCCGGCACCTACACGGAGAACGGGCAGACAATCCACATCGTGGACTTCAAAGAATCCCCGGCGACGATCGCCAAGAAGTACGGCATCAAGACCGAGGACCTGCTCAAAGCCAACAACATCACCGACCCGAAGAAGGTCCAGTACGGTCAGCGTCTGGTGATCCCGTCGCAGCAGCCGAGTGCGACAGCGTCGACCACGACGGCCCCCGCGACGACGCCGGTCGCCAACACAACGCTGGTAGCGAACGCAACGACTACGGGAACAACGGCCCCAACCACGCCGGCACTGGCGGCACCGGTTGTGTCCGCATCGCGTGCGACAGTACAATAACCACAAGCCATAGATTCGCTTAACCAGAAAGTTGGAGGCCTGTGAACAAGGCTGCCATCACGCTGTTGACGATCATGCTGGTGTTGTTGACCATTGGCGTGGTCATGCTCTTCAGCACGAGCGCCCTGTACGCCAAGGACCGCTACGGCGATCAGCACTATCTGCTGAAGCGGCAACTGGCGTGGATGCTCGTCGGAGCCGTCGGATGCGGGATGGCTGCCAGTTTTCCCTACCCGAAACTGCGCGGCGTGTGCACGGCCATGCTCGTCGTCGCCGGGGTCATGCTGGCGCTGGCGTTGGTTCCCCACATCGGGCTGAAGGTGGGCGGCGCGCGCCGCTGGCTTGGGTTTGGTCCGATGCGGTTTCAACCATCGGAACTCGGGAAACTGGCGTTGGTCGTGTGGCTGGCGCACTGGCTTGCGAAAGAGAAACGGCGTCTCGACCGGTTCAGCCGCGGGTTTGCCATTCCCATGGGCGTGGTCGGGATAATGTTGCTGTTGATTCTGGCCGAGCCAGACTTCGGTTCCACGGCGCTGATGGCGTCAGTGAGTTTTGCGATGATGTACATCGCGGGCGTGCGGCTGCGGTTCCTGGTGCCGACCATCCTCAGTGGCGTGGCGGGATTTGCCACGCTCGTCATCCACAACCCGACGCGTGCGGCGCGGCTCATGGCGTTCATGGATCTGGAGAAATACAAGCAGGGCGCCGGCTATCAGGTGTGGCAGGCGATCCTTGCGTTTGGGTCGGGTGGATTCAACGGACTGGGCCTGGGCAACAGTTTGCAGAAGATGTTTTACCTGCCTGAGGCCCACACGGACTTCATTTTTCCGATCATCGGCGAAGAACTGGGATTGGTGGGAACGCTGGCAATCCTGCTGGCGTTCGCGTTGTTGATGGTGTGCGCGGTGGTTATCAGCTTGCGGGCGTCGGACTTATTCGGGCAGTACCTCGGCATGGGCATCGCGGTGCTGTTGGCCATGCAGGCGCTGATCAATATCGGCGTGGTCACGGCGTGGTTGCCGACGAAGGGGCTGCCGCTGCCGTTTATCAGTTTTGGCGGATCGAACCTGGTGCTGAACATGGTTGCCATCGGGTTGCTCTTGAACATTTACCGACACGGTTCCGCGGAAGCGGAGAGTGAGGAACAGGAATTCTTCGCGCGGCGTTCGTCACTCACGTAGGAGGCGCGGTCGCGGTTGCATGAATGAAAGTCATGATCGCATGCGGCGGGACGGGGGGGCATCTATTCCCGGGGGTGGCGGTCGCGGAGATCCTCGACGCGCGCCGGCATCGAGTCCGGTTGTTGGTGTCCGAAAAGGCAATCGATCAGACGGCCTTGGCAGTATCGACCGGTTGCTCCAACCGTTCGGACGGTATCGCGGTGGAAGCGGTGCCGGCCGTGGGGTACGAGGGGCCGGGGCAGTTGGTTAAGTTCTGCCTGCGCCTGGCAAGAGCGACGCGGGGGTGCGTCGCGGCTTGTGACGAATTCGAGCCGGATGTGGTGCTGGGAATGGGGGGATTCACGTCCGCGCCGGCGGTGTTTGGGGCGCGATGGTTCCGCCAGCACAGGTCGGCGACGTTGATCCACGAATCCAACGCCGTGCCCGGCAAAGCGAACCGTTGGGCGGGCCGATTGGCGGACCACGTGGCGGTCGGGCTGGCCGACTGCGCCCGGTATTTTGGGCGCAAGCCGGTGACGGTCACGGGCACGCCGATTCGCGCGGCGTTGCGGCGCGGCAAAGTGGCCGATGCGCACGCGCAGCTTGGTTTGGAGACCGGGCGGTTGACCGTGCTGGTCGCGGGGGGCAGTCAGGGGTCTCACGCGATCAACGAAGGCGTGGCGCGCGCACTGCCGCTGCTGCGGTCGCGGGCGGACGGGTTGCAGTTTGTGCATTTAACAGGCGCGAAGGATGAAGAGTTCATACGCGAGACGTACGAAAAGAATGGAGTTCGGGCAACGGTAATGAGTTTTTGCGGACAGATGGAATTGGCGTATAGCGCGGCCGACGTGGTGGTAGCGCGTTCCGGAGCCGCCACGCTCACCGAGATCGCGGCGTTTGGCTTGCCCGCGATTCTGGTTCCGTACCCGCACGCCGCAGGCAATCACCAGTGGTACAACGCGCGGGTGTTCGAGCGGGCCGGGGCGGCGCGGCTGATCGAACAACCCCGAAAGCTCCAAGGTTTTTGGGGTGCATCGCCATCGGATGGAGAGCGCTCGGCACGGGGTGAACAATTCGCCGGGGCCATCACGGAACTGCTCGACGACGAAGTGCGTCGCCGCGGCATGGCCAGAGCCGCGCGGTCGCTGGCAGTGGACGACGCGGCGGACCGCATCGCAACCCTTTTGGAACAATATGGGGAATAAACAGCAGCTAATTGAGTTTCTCGGCAGCCAACCGCGCCGGGTCCATTTTGTGGGCATCGGAGGATGCGGGATGAGTGGACTGGCGCGCCTGTTGTTGCAACAAGGGCACCGCGTGACCGGGTCGGACATGGCGCCCAATGGCGGCATGAAGGAGTTGCAGAAATTGGGCGCTCGAATTTATAGCGGCCATACGGGCCAGAATATCAGCGAGGGGACGGAGTTGGTGGTCTACACGTCGGCCGTTGGTGGTGAGAACGTCGAACTTCAGGCGGCGGCGGAACTGAAGATTCCGCGGGTGCGGCGCGGGTTGTTGCTGAGCGCCTTGATGAATCACCCCAACAACATCGCGGTGGCTGGAACTCACGGCAAGACGACGACGACCGCAATGATCGCATACGTTCTCACGCGAAGCGACAGCGCGCCCAGCTATTGCGTCGGAGCGCAGGTGCCCGTGCTCGGCGCCAATGCGCAGATCGGCGGGGGGAAATACTTTGTCGCCGAAACCGACGAGAGCGACGGCACGCTGGTCGGGTTCAGTCCGGAATACTCCGTGTGCCTGAACATCGAGCCGGAGCACCTCGACCACTACGGGTCGATGGACAAGCTTCGTGAAACCTTCGAATCATTTTTCGCCAGCACGCACAAGACCGTGTTTCTGTGCGCCGATTGCGCGAACTGCCTGGCGCTCGCGCCAAAGTGTCGCGCGGCGATCACCTTTGGACTTTCCCCGAAGGCGGATTACCGCGCGCTGAACGTCGAGCAAACAAAGTGCGGTTCACGGTTTACGGTCTCCTGCCGGGACCAGCAGATCGGGGTGGTTGAATTGACCATTCCCGGAATGCAAAACGTCACCAATGCGCTGGCAGCGGTCGCGGTGGCCGACGAACTGGGCGTGCCGTTCGAGAAGATCGCCGATGCGCTCAAGCGCTTCACAGGGGCGACGCGACGGTTTGATCGGAAGTACGATGAGGATGGAATTCTGGTCGTGGATGATTACGCGCATCATCCCACGGAAATCCGCGCGACGATTGCGGCAGCCCGCACGATGCTGGCGAGGGAAAACGGGGCAGGGTATCGGCGGTTGATCGTGGCGTTCCAACCGCATCGGTACACGCGTACGCAGGCGCTGCTCGAGGAATTTGGCTCGGCGTTTGTCGGCGCCGACAAATTATTTCTCACGGACATCTACGCGGCGAGCGAAAGGCCCATTGAAGGAGTCAATGGACGGATGCTCCACCAGACCGTGGTCGCATCCGGGCAGTCGGAGGCCGTGTTTGAAGCGGACCCGGAGATGCTGGTGGTGCGGCTATTTGCGGAAACGCGGCCCGGCGACCTGGTCCTGACCATGGGCGCGGGAGACGTGTACAAGGTGGCCGAATCGCTGGTGCACAAGCTTCGCAGCCGTGGACCGAACGTTCTCAATCCGGAAAAACAGCCCATGAAGATGCAGGCGGATTGGAAGGTATTGCTCTCGGAGAAGTCCAAGATTCGCCGTGATGAACCGATGGCTCGGCACACCTCGATGCGCGTGGGCGGCCCGGCCGAGTTTTGGGTTGAGCCCGCGGATGAGCGCGACCTTGCGCGTCTCTTGCATTACTGCCACGTCCGCGAGGTTCCGGTGACGGTGATTGGCCGCGGGACGAACCTGCTCGTGCTCGACGGGGGCATCCCGGGCGTGGTCATCAGCCTGGCCAACGATGAATTTACGAAGGTCGAGGTGGACGGGGAACGGCTCGTGGCGCGAGCCGGAGCGAAGCTGAAGACGATTGTGGCGGTGGCGGCGCGGAACCAACTCAGCGGGCTGGAATTCATGGAAGGGATCCCCGGATCGCTGGGGGGCGCCCTGCGCATGAACGCGGGCGCGATGGGCAAGCAGATGTTCGACGTGGTCGAGTGGGTCCGCTACATCAGTTACGCGGGTGACACGTACGATGCGGAGGCAAGAAGTCTTCCCGTGACGTATCGGAGTTGCCCGGTATTTCACAACCACATCGCCCTATCGGCGATCCTTCGCGGCATCAAGGCGGAGCGCAAAGCAATCGAGGGCCGGCTGAAGGCGTTTGCGCGGCGGCGATGGTCGTCGCAACCGGTCAAGCCAAGCGCCGGCTGTATTTTCAAGAATCCCGAGGCGATCCCGGCCGGCAAATTGATTGAGGAATTGGGGTTGAAGGGTATGTCGATTGGCGGAGCGCGCGTTTCCGAAATGCACGGGAACTTTATTGTGAACGAGGGACGGGCGACAGCCAGTGACGTGATGCAGTTGATTGCGGCGATACGCCAGCGGGCGCGTCAGGAGCGCGGCATCGATCTCGAACCCGAGGTGATGATTCTCGGAACGGAAGGACGCTAGAAAGCTGCGAAGATGAGGAAACTGAAGATCGCTGTATTAATGGGAGGGCCGTCGGCGGAGCGGGAGGTGTCGTTGCGGTCCGGCACGGCCGTGGCGAATGCGTTGACGGCGACCGGTGCCAAGGTCGTGCCCATGGACATTCAGGATGCGACATTTACGATTCCGGCGGACGTAGACGTGACGTTCCTTGTGCTTCACGGTACCTTTGGGGAAGACGGTGCTCTCCAACGTATCCTCGAGGAGAGGGGGATTGCGTACACGGGATCCGGTCCCGCGGCGAGCGCTCTGGCGTTCGACAAGGTCGCGGCCAAACAATCCTTCCTGGGCGCGGGAGTCCCGACGCCGGCGTACGAAGCATTCGAGAACGCCCAACCGATCGGGCCGCGACTGGCGCGACTCGGTTTCCCGGTGGTGGTGAAACCCTCGCGGCAAGGTTCGAGCGTGGGCATCAGCATTGTGCAACAAGCGGCCGAGTTGGCCGCAGCCTGTGAGTTTGCCGGCCAATACGACAATCGGTTGCTGGCAGAGCAATTCATCCCGGGCCGCGAGTTGACAGTTGGAATCCTGGACGGCCGGGCATTGCCGGTGGTGGAGATTCGCCCGAAGCACGGCTTCTTTACCTACGAAGCAAAATACACGAAAGGCGAAACCGACTATCTCGTGCCGGCGTCGCTCGACAAGAACATCGAATTTCGGGCGAAGACGCTGGCGCTGCGCGCGCATGATTGCCTGGGCTGCCGGGACTACTCCCGCGTGGACTTGATGCTGTCGCGGAACGGCCAACTGTTCGTGTTGGAGGTGAACACCATACCCGGATTCACCGAGACGAGCCTCCTGCCCAAGGCGGCCCGGGCGGCGGGGATCGAATTTCCGGATCTATGCGCGCGATTGGTGCAACTCGCCCTGGCGCGGAACGGTCGTAACGGCACACGTGTCCCCGGCGAGAAAGAGACGGTTGCCATTTCCCGATGAAACTCGGAAACCGAAGAAAGATGCGCCCCGAGTACCTGCTGGACGTGAAAGTCCAGACGCGGGGACGCTCGTTGCGGCGGCTGCGGGTGGGAACGGCCCTGTTGGTGGGGCTCGGCATGATCGTGCTTACGGGCTACGGGATCTGCTGGCTGGTGAAGGCGACGATTCACCGGTTGGTGTACGACAACCCGCGCTTTGCGATTCGCCAGATCGTGGTGGACGACGACGGCGTGCTGACTCCGGCGCGGGTGGTCCAATTTGCAGGCGTGCGGGTCGGGGAGAACCTGCTGTCCATCAACCTGGACCGGGTGCGCAGCAATTTGGAAATGCTGCCCCTGGTGCGGGCGGTGGAAGTGCGGCGGATGCAGCCGGATCGATTGTTTATTCGTGTGGCGGAACGCACCGCGGTGGCCCGACTGCGCGTGGCGACCCGCGAGATGGGAGATGAGACATTTTATATCGACCGCGCGGGCTTTGTGATGAAGGCCATCAGGCTGCCCGACGGGACGGTGCTGCAGCCGCAGACGCCGCGGCCGGTGCCGGTGTTGGCCGGTGTGACACTGGCCGACGCGCGGGTGGGCCGGCAGGTGGAATCGGAACAGATTTATCGGGCGTTGGAGTTGTTGGACAAACTTGACCAGGCCGTGGCGGGCTCACTCCTGGAGGTCGAACAAATCGATTTGTCGAAGCCGCGGCAATTGGTGTTGACCACGCGTCAGCGCACCACGGTGAAAGTGGACGTGGAAGATTTTCCCCAGCAATTGCGACGGCTGGGAGTGATTTTGCGATGGGCACAGCAGCGGCAGAAATCGGTGCAGGTGGTGGACCTGACCGTGAACCGCGGCGTGCCCGTGACATTTGTTAATTAGAAAGGTTCGGTTGGAGACATGTTACCGAAGGAGAAGATCATCGTAGGGTTGGAAGTGGGCACATGCAAGGTGTGCGCCGTGGTCGGCGAGGTGCTGGACGACGGCAACATCATGGTCATCGGGGTGGGCCAGGCGAACTGCGAGGGCGTGCGCAAGGGGGAGATCATCAACATCGATGCCGCGGTGGAATGCATCCATGCGGCCGTGGCCGACGCCGAGGAGAGCGCCGGCGTGGAGATTCACAATGTGTACGCCAGCGTGAGCGGGGGCCACATTCGCAGCTTCAATAACCGGGGCACGGTGGCGGTGACCAACGACGAGCGCGAGATCTCGGAAGAGGACGTTCGCAACGTACTGCTCAACGCCAAGGCAGTGAATATTCCGATGGACCACGTGGTCATCCACGCCATTCGCCAGCACTTTTTCGTGGACGGTCACGATGGAATACAAAATCCCGCGGGGATGATCGGGGCGAAGCTCGAGGCCGACGTGCACGTGATTTACGGCGTGCGCACGCGGCTTCAAAACACGATCAAGTGCATCAAGCAGGTGCCGCTGGACGTGGCCAACATCGCCGTCAGCAGTTTCGCTTCGGCGCTGGCCGTGCTCACGTCGGAACACCAGCAACTGGGCGCGGTGGTCATCGACATGGGCGGGGGCACGACGGATTACATCGTGTACAGCGAAGGCACGATTCAACACAGCGGCGTGCTGGCGGTGGGCGGCGACCACATCACCAACGACGTGGCGATCGGGTTGCGCATTCCGATGAACCGCGCCGAGACGCTGAAAATCGAGCACGGGTCAGTGGAAGTTCCGCCGCAGGAGGAAACGATCGCGCTGAAGCGCGAGGTCGGGCTTCCGGACCGCCAGGTTTCGAAACAGCAGCTGTGCCGCGCGATGAACCTGCGCGTCGAGGAGACGCTGACCCTGGTGAAAAAGGAGCTGGAAAAGCAAAAGCTGCTCGATTACCTCGGGGCGGGGGTATTCATCACGGGTGGCTGCGCGCGATTGAGGGGCCTGGAGCCGCTGGCCGGTCAGATCTTCGGGTTGCCGGTTCACATCGGACACAGTTTAACGGTCGGGGGGCCGACGTCGGCCATTGAGAGCCCCGAGTATTCGACCGCCATCGGTCTCGTGCGGTACGCGCTCGGCTCGCAACGCGACCAGCACCAGGCTCCGCCTCCTTGGGAACGGGTGGGCCAGAAATTTCAGCATCTCCTGCAAAAAGTGCGGGCGTTTATGTAAGACGGAGAGCCGTGATGACACCCCGACACAAGGCAGTTTCGAAATTGGCCACGGAGCCGGCAGCACAACAGGAAGCCAGCGAGAACATGGAAAAGAAATCAACGCCCGGGCAGAGGATTCGACTGAAGATTTTCGGAGTGGGAGGCGCTGGTTGTCACGTCATTAGCCAGATTGCCCAGTCCCGAGCCCAGGTGGACCACCCGTTGGAAGGGGTCGACCTGGTTGCGATCAACACCGACCTGCAAACGCTGAACGAAATGACCGGCGCGGAGACGTTGCAGATTGGCGGGGCGGTGACCCATGGATTGGGGACGGGCGGCGAGCCGGAGATCGGCGCGCGCGCGGCGCAGAACGATGCGGAAAGAATTGAGGCGCTGGCGCAGGGCGCGGACGTGGTGTTCATCACCACGGGATTGGGCGGAGGAACAGGCACGGGAGCCAGCCCGACGATTGCGCGCATCGCGAAAGAGCAGGGCGCGCTTGTGCTGGCGTTTGTCGCGTTGCCGTTTTCGTTTGAGGGGGACCGGCGCAAGCAGCAGGCGTTGTTGGGGCTGGAGCAGCTCAAGGCGCAGGCGGACGCGGTGATTTGCATCCCGAACGACAAGATTGTCCGCATCGCCGGCGCGGATTCGAGTGTCGTCGATGCGTTCAAACGCGCGGATGAAACGGTCATGGTGGGCGTGCAGGCGATCTGGCAGCTCTTGTCGCGCAAAGGACTGATCAATTTGGATTTTGCCGATCTGCGCACGACGCTCGGGTCGAAGCATTGCGACGGGTTGTTCAGCTACGGGCAGGGGGAAGGAACCAACAAGGCATGGGATGCCGTGAAGGCGCTTCTCGACAATCCGCTATTGGACAGCGGCGACGTATTGGCCAAGGCCGAGGGCGTATTGGTGAGCATCCTGGGCGGGCCGGATATGACGCTGGCCGACGTGCAGAAGTCGGTCGAACCGATTTCGCGTCTGGCAAACCGGGCCCATGTGATCATGGGCGCAGCGATTGACGAGGTCTATCGCGGGAAGTTGTCGGTGACAGTGATCGCGGCGGCCAACATTTTGCCGAGACGGATTGTGCCCCAGTCCGCGACTGCAAAGCCATCGCTTCCGCATCGTGCTGTGGAGACCATGTCACCGCAGACCACTTCACGACCGGTCTCGATTCCTGCGCCGGCGGTTGCCGTGGCGTCGGCATCCAAACCGGCGGTGGAGGAAGCGCCGAAGGCCGAGCCCGTTGTCGCCCAGAAATCGCCGGCCAAGCCGAAGCAAGAGACGTTGCCGCTCGAAGGCGTGAGCCGTGGTCGGTTCGACAAGAGCGAGCCGACGCTGTACAACGGCGAAGATTTGGATGTGCCGACGTTTATTCGCCGGGCAGTCAGTTTGAAGAGGTAAGCGAAGTGCTCGCCGATTGGCGCAATGGAACCGTTTGGGTCGGTGACGGATATGTAGATTGTAAGGCTCTGCCCCCTAAACCCAACTCGCGGCAGGTGCTGAATTTTTCAGCATACCACGGACAACGGGTCGAGGGAAAGCGTCGGAAGATTTATGGATAGCAACGATCCATAACGCAGCGAGGCGTTGGACAATGTATGGCAGTGACAACTACGTGGTCGAGGCAGATTAGGATGCGGCGAGACTGATACATTGGCAACTAATGTATCGTGGGATGACGACAGGAGTGAAAAGGCGGAAGGCAGGAAGGCGAGCCACAGATTGCCGCGGATGGCACGGATTTGGCGACGAGGCGGATTGTGAACCACGGAGATTCACCCCGATATCCGCTGTCGGGGCAGGCAGAGGGCGCACCACGTGATGGCCGGAAGAGTTTGGCCAACCCACGCCTGCGGCGGGTAAACGTGGGCTTCGGGAGCGAGCGTGTTGAAGAATTCGTCAGGAGGCAGGTGGTCCGCCGACGCAAACCCGGAGCTTCGGCGCGACAAGCGGGAGCTGGTTGGCAAATGGCACAACGATGAGACCGGACCCGATTCCCCCTCGTCTTCGTTGGGTCCTCTAATCGCCGACACCTAGTAGTACCAGGCAACAAGCCGTGCGCAATACATTGTAGTGCCATGGATCGTGAGGAGGCGGGCAAGGTGCGATGACGGAAAGATTGCGTCCAGAGTCAAGGTCTGTGGATGTGGTGCGAGGTCGGGAGACCTTCGCACAACGGCGAAAATTCGGCGCTTCGCAGAAGCGCCTCTACACCGAAATCTGGTAACAGCGGGCTGCGCGTGGTACACTGGGTAGCGGAGAGTAGATGTTGCCATGCCGAAATCGGATCCAGTTTCAGGTGAGAGCCGTGGCGGGAAGGGGAGGAAGGCCGCAGGTTCGCTGGGCGAAACCCTGTCGCAGTTGACGAGGGAAGGCGAGTTGTACGAGAAACTTCCCGAGGGCAAGGTGCGGTGTTACGCGTGCGGTCATCGGTGCCTGATTCTGGACGGGCATGACGGGATCTGTCGGGTGCGGTTCAACCGTGGCGGGAAGCTATTCGTGCCGTGGAACTACTTCGGGGCGCTGCAATACGATCCGATCGAGAAGAAGCCATTTTTTCACGCGCTGCCCGGGACGCTGGCGATGAGTTTCGGGATGCTCGGGTGCGATTTGCACTGCGGTTATTGCCAGAACTGGTTTACGTCGCAGTCGTTGCGTGATCCGAGGAGCACGGCGCAGCCGATTCCGATGAGCGCGGAGGGATTTGTGAATCTGGCGATCAAGGGCGGCGCGGATACGGTGACGAGCACGTACAACGAGCCGCTGATCACGAGCGAGTGGGGTGTGGCGATTTTCAAGGAGGCGCGCAAGCGCGGGCTGCGCACGTCGTATGTTTCCAATGGCAACGGCACGAAAGAAGTGATCGATTACCTCAAGCCGTGGGTGGATTTCTACAAGGTCGATTTGAAAGGCTTCGACGACAAGAGCTATCGGCAACTGGGCGGCAAACTCGACAATGTGCTCAAGACCATCGAGCGGCTTCACGAGAAAGGGTTCTGGGTGGAGGTCGTCACGCTCTTCGTGCCCGGGTTCAACGACAGCGAGGACGAGATGCGGGGGATCGCGAAGTTTCTGGCGGGTGTGTCGCGGGATATACCGTGGCATTGCACGGCGTTTCATCCGGATTACAAGATGGTCGACCGGGATTACACGACGCTGCGGACGATTATGCGCGCGTGCGAAATCGGGAAAGAGGAAGGGCTGAACTATTGTTATGGGGGCAATCTGCCGGGCCATGTCAGCGACTGGGAGAACACACGTTGCCCGAATTGTCATGAACTGCTGATTGAGCGTTGGGGTTTTGAGGTGCAGAACTATTATCTCACCGACGACGGCAAATGTCCGAAGTGCGCGACGGCCATCGCCGGGCGCTGGGACGCGGGCAGGACGCGCGCAGCCTTGCGAGGTTTGAAGTTCACGGAGCGGATTCCTCGTGCGGTGAGGCCACGCTAACGTTCGGCACCGGGGGCAGGGTGGGCCGGTGAAGGGAAAAGCGGACGCGGTGGGGGGCGTCTTGATATTGGCACCATCGTTTGGCGTGTCACCCTGAGCGAAGCGAAGGGTCTCGGTCGTCTTAGCCCTGCAAACACAGGAGAAGGTCTGAGATTCTTCGCTACGCTCAGAATGACAACCTCTTGGGAGCCAGCGGTGGTGTCGAGATACACACGGTTGGCTGGCGTGCTGGGAGCGGAAAAGATTCGGGTTGCAAAGCGGGGGGGGATTCAGTAGAAGAGACGACGCTTTCGAGGCCACAGGTTGCGGGTTGTGGCCTTGATTTTTGGGCGAAAACAACAGCAGTCGAAACAACGGTTGTAAGACGTGGAGTCGGCAATCCAATTGAAGATTTTTTCTGGTAATGCCAATCGACCCCTCGCGCAGCGGATCGCCGATTACATCGGCGTGGCGTTGGGCGACGCGTCAGTCTCGTCGTTTCCCGACGAGGAGACGTTCGTCAAGATCAACGAGAACATCCGCGGGCGGGACGTTTTCATCGTGCAGCCGACGTGTCCCCCGGCGAACCAGCATATAATGGAGTTGTTGATCATGATCGATGCGTGCCGTCGGGCCAGCGCCCAGCGCATCACGGCGGTGGTGCCGTTCTTTGGATATGCGCGGCAGGATCGCAAGGACCAGCCGCGGGTGCCGATTACGGCCAAGCTCGTGGCCAACCTGATCACGGCGGCGGGCGCCAACCGGGTGTTGACGCTGGACCTGCACGCGCAGCAGATCATGGGATTTTTCGACATTCCGGTCGATCATCTTTACGCGGCGCCGGTGATGTACCGGTACTTCAACAAGAAGAAGCTGAAGGATCTGGTGGTGGTTTCGCCGGACATCGGCGGCGTGAAGATGGTGCATGCCTACGCAACCCTGTTCCAGGCGCCGCTGGCCATCGTCAACAAGAACCGCAAATCGGCGACCGAAGTCGAGATGCTCAGCGTCATCGGCGACGTGGACGGCAAGAACGTGTTACTGGTGGACGATCTGACCGAGACGGCGGGCACGGTGACGCGGGCGGCGGAGATTTTGAAGAAGCACGGCGCGAAGAAGGTGTATGCGTCGGTGAGCCACGCGGTATTGAACACCGCGGCGATTGACCGGCTCAAGGCGTCGGAGCTGGAGGAACTGGTAACGACGGACACGGTGCCGCACTCGAAAGTGAGCGGGTTCAAGCTGACGGAGCTGACCGTGGCGCCATTGCTCGGCGAGGCGATCAAGCGGATCCATGATTCCGAGTCCGTATCCTCGCTCTTCAATATCAACGGGGAGACACCATCGGATTTGGGCGCGGCGGCCGCGGTACGGGCCACGGAAGTGAACTGAGAGGATTTTGCGATCGGTTGTTTGGAGGAGAAATCTGGTATGGCAAAGAGAGTACAGTTGAAAGCGAAGGCGCGCGCCGGGAGCGGACGGGGCGCGGCGAAACGGTTGCGGGCTGAGGGAGTGGTTCCCGCCGTGATTTACGGGGCCTGCACGAAGCCGCTCAACGTCGCCGTGGTAGCGGAGGAGTTGGAGAAGGTGCTGCAGGAGGCGACCAGCGAGAATGTGCTGGTGGATTTGCAGGTGGATGAGGGGGGCACAACGAAGAACCGCCTCGCGCTTATTCAGGAAGTCCAGCATCATCCCTATGAGGATGTGGTCCTGCACATTGATTTTCATGAGGTGTTGGCAACGGAGAAGTTGCGCGCGCGAGTGCCCGTTCGGCCCGTGGGCGAACCTGCGGGCGTGAAGACGGGCGGCGGCGTTCTCGAATATGTGATGCGCGACCTGCACGTCGAATGTCTGCCGCAGGACCTGCCCGAGATAATCGAGGTCAATGTCGAGAAGTTGGAAATCAGCCAGAGTATCCACGTTGGCGACATTGCGCCGCCGGCGGGTGTGGCGTTGCTCGACAGCAAGGGGCAGACGGTGTTCCTCGTTGTCGCTCCGATCACAGAAGAGGAATTGGCTGCAATGACAGAAGCGGCGGCAGCTCCGTCGGCCGAACCTGAAGTCATTACCGCGAAGACGGAAGAGGGCGAGGAAGTCGCCGTCGCCGAGGGCGAAGCGAAACCGAAAGCAGAAGCCGGCAAAGCTGAGGCAAAGGCCCCGGCGGCTGGAGCGGCTGGCAAAGCCCCCGCAGCCGGTGCGGCCGGCAAAGCCCCGGCGGCCGGTGCGGGCGGCAAAGCCCCTGCTGCCGGTGCGGCTGGCAAGTCACCGTCGGCCGCGGCTGGGAAGGGCGAAGCCAAACCGGCAGGCAAACGGGCAGCCAAGCCCGAAGCGAAGAAGTAAGGCGAGCGAGGCGGCACGACGGTGTCGGCCAGGCCAAAGCTGGTGGTGGGGCTGGGAAATCCCGGCCGGGAATACGATGGCACGCGCCACAACATCGGCTTCGCGGCGCTGGATCGACTTGCGGACAAGTTGAGCTGTTCTTTTCGAAACAAGTCGCGCTTCCCGGCGCACGTCGCCGAAGCGGAAGCTGGTGATGCCGGCAAGGTTACGCTGGCGAAGCCACAGACGTTCATGAACCGCAGCGGCTCCGCCGTGCAGGCATTGCTGGTCTGGCTCAAGATCGAGCCGGCACAGTTGCTGGTAGTAGTGGACGACGCGGATTTGCCACTGGGCCAGATCCGGTTGCGGCTCTCGGGAGGAAGCGGCGGCCATAACGGTTTGCGCTCGATCATCGAGACGCTGGGCGGTAACGAAGAGTTTGCGCGGCTGCGAATCGGTATCGGACGCAGCGCGCCATTGGGCACGGACATCACGGGCCATGTGCTCGGCCGGTTCGCGCCGGCGGAGCGCGAGGTTGCGGAGGAGGCCGTGGCGACTGCCGCGGAGACGATGGAGTGTTGCCTGCGGGATGGCATCGCGGAGGCCATGAATCGGTTTAATCGGAAAAGTCTGCGCCCGGGCGCGGAAGAAGGAGACTAGAGGTTGAAGACATACGAAGGATTGTTTATTCTGGACGACGGCGGCAAGGAAGAGGTGTCCAAGGAACTGGTGGACAAGCTCCAAAAGAGCATCGAACACGCGGGAGGACGCGTGGACAAGGTGCAGCGCATGGGCGCGCGGCCATTCGCGCGCGATACGCGCAAGCGCAGCTCGGGGTTTTATGTGAATTTCATTTTCGATGCCCCGTCGACAACGATTGCGGAATTGGACGCCAAGCTCCACCTGGAGACGGAAGTGTTCCGGTGGCAGTTTACCGAGGCGATCGAGCCACCGGTGCGCAAGCCGCGCAAGATTCCGACCACGGGCGTGGTCGAGAAATAGGGACCATGGCTTCGTACAACAAGGTGTTGTTGATGGGAAACCTGACGCGTGATCCCGAAGTGCGGTACACGCCCAAAGGCACGGCCATTGCCAATCTCGGTCTTGCGGTGAACCGTCGCTGGACGACGGAAACCGGGGAGCAAAAGGAGGAAGTTACCTTCCTGGATATCGAAGTATGGGGACGGCAGGCGGAAACCGTTGGTCAGTACCTTTCGAAGGGAAAGCCGATTTTCGTAGAAGGGCGCCTCAGATTGGACAGTTGGGACGACAAAGAATCGGGACAGAAGAAATCGAAGCTGAAAGTTGTCTGCGAACGCTTTCAGTTCATCGGAGCACCCGGCGGACGACAGGAGTTTAAGGATCAGCCGCCGTCAGATGAAGGAGCGGCGCGGCCGTCGGGTCGCGGCCAGCGCCCAGCGGCGCCACCGCCGCCGGACAAGGGAGAACCGGAACCACCGGCCGCCGAGGACGACAACATCCCGTTTTGAGCCGGCCGTCAGAACATCTAAATCAATTAGGAAAACCGAGCGATGATGGAAAGAAATTTTGAAAGTCGGGAGCCCCGAGAGGGCCGGGACGGCAAACGGTCGAAGCGGGATATCATTGTCAAGCGCGACTGCAAGTTGTGCATGGACCAGATCGACATCGATTACAAGCAGGCGGATTTGCTGAAGAAATTCATGACGGAACGGGGCAAGATTTTGCCGCGACGGATTTCCGGCAATTGCGCCAAGCACCAGCGGCAACTGGCCACGGCGATCAAACGCGCGCGCATCATGTTACTTGTGCGCTAGGACGGAGTCACCACCACCATGAGCAAACAAGTCATTTTGACCGCCCTCGTTGACAACCTGGGGGCCGAAGGCGATACGGTCACGGTCGCCGACGGGTACGCGAGGAACTTTTTGATCCCGAAAGGGCTGGCGATGCCGGCCACGCCGGGCAACCTGCGTCGAGTGGAATCGCTGCGCAAGAAGCGCGAGGCTTCACTCGCGGCTCAACTGGAAGACGCGAAGACAGCGGTCACGCAGTTGGTGAAGCAGTCCTACACCATCACGGCGGCGGCGGGAGAAGACGGCAAGTTGTACGGGTCCGTCACGTCGACCGACATTTCGGATGCGCTGAAGAGGGAAGGGATCGAGGTGGATCGGCGAAAGATCGTGCTGGAGCACGCGATCCGGGAACTGGGCGTGTACGATGTCGATGTGAAGCTTCATCCCGAGGTGGTGACCAAGGTGAAGATCTGGGTGGTCGGCCCCGAAGGCGAAGGAGTCCCCGCGAAGAAGCCGGCGGCGGCGGACGAAAAAGCTGGTAAGAAGACGACGAAAGCCGATAGAAAGAAATAGCCGCACGAGTTTTGTGGGGACGGCTATATGGCTTTGACCAACCCTCTTGCATCCGAAATCGCCTCCCAGGCAGGAGGGGCCGGCGCGACATCGAGCCGCGATTCGGGACGAGCGGCGGCGTTTGGGAAGGGGAAGTCGGCTCCTGTTCTCGCCCTGGATCGGGTTTTGCCAAACAGTCTCGACGCCGAGATGGCCGTCCTGGGGGCGATGTTGCTCAGCCCTACCGAGGCCGGCTCGGAGATTCGCGATCGGCTCAGCGAAAATCATTTCTACTATTCCGCGCACCAGGCCATTTTTCGCGAAATTTCGGCGTTGCAAGACGCGTTGCAGGCGGTGGATCTCATTACGCTGACGCAGCGGCTGCGGGACAAGAACCAGCTTGAGGAGATTGGCGGGCCGTCCTACCTGAGCGATTTGATCACTCGCGTGCCGACCACCACCAACGTCGAGCACTACATTGACATCGTTTGGGAGAAGAGCCAATTGCGCCAGCTCATCGGCGCGGCGCACGAGGTCATTTCGCGGTCATTTGAACAGCAGGACGACGTCAAAGCGTGGATCGACGAGGCCGAGCAGCGGATTTTCAATATTACCGCGGAGAAGACCGGCGACGTGATCAAGCCGGCCAAACCTCTCGTCATGGATGCCATGTCGAGCATCGAGCGGATGTACGAGAAACGTGGCGAAGTGATGGGTCTGGCGACCGGGTTTCGCGAGTTGGACAAGAAGACGTCGGGCCTGCACGACGGCAATCTGGTCATCGTGGCGGGTCGTCCTTCCATGGGAAAGACCGCGCTGGCGATGAACATTGTAGAAAACGTTGCAGTCGACCGCAATCTACCCGTCGGCGTGTTTAGCTTGGAAATGTCCGGGCAGGAACTGATCACCCGTATGCTGTGCTCGCGGGCTGAGGTGAACCTGCGATCGCTTCACAATGGATTTCCGTCGGACAGGGATCACCACCAATTGACAGCTGTGGCCAGTCAGTTGATGAAAGCGCCATTGTATATCGACGACTCGGCGGGCTTGACGGTCAATCAGGTGCGCGCGCGCGCGCGGCGGATGAAGCAGCAGTACAAGATTCGGTTGCTGGTGATCGACTACATGCAATTGATGCGGGCGCCGTCCCGGCGCGCGGAGAGCAGCCGGCAGGCCGAGGTGGCCGATATTTCCGCCGGGGTGAAGGCGTTGGCCAAGGAATTAAGCATTCCCATCCTTGTGCTGAGCCAGCTGAACCGGCAGCCGGAATCGAGGGATGAGGGTACGCCGCGGCTGGCCGACCTTCGTGAATCCGGGGCGATTGAGCAGGACGCTGATGTGGTAGGACTGTTGGTGCGGCCCGAGGTGTACGAGGACAACGAAGACAAGCAGAAGGAGATGAAGGGCCAAGCGAGCCTGATCATTGCCAAGCAGCGAAACGGGCCGACGGGGAAGATCGAATTGGTTTTCCGCGGTGAGTTTACGCGGTTTGAAGATCAGGCGAGGGTAGACGAGGGAGATATTCCGAGTTCTGAAAGGGGCGAAGAATGAGGCGGCTGGAGTGGTCACTCCTGCTGTTCCTCGCTGTGGCGGTTGTGAGTTCGGGTTCCCGGGCCCAGGATGCCGGGGAAGAGGATATTGTTCGGGCTATTGAAATCCGCTTTGTTGGCCCCGAAACCGTCAACCGTTCGCTCGTCACGGCCAATATCCAGACCGCTGTGGGCAAACCACGGTCCCGGGACATGATCGAACAGGATGTCCGCAACCTCATCAACACCGGCTATTTCTTTGACGTGCGCGTGCTGGAGGAGCCTGTGGTTGATGGCGTGCGGATCGTCTTTCAGGTCCAGGGCAAAGCCACGATCAAAGAGATCACCATTGAGGGGGAGAAGCGGTTCAAGGACGAGCGTCTGCGGCGGGAATGTTCCCAGAAGGTGGGGGACAGTCTGGATGAGCGCAAGGCGCACGACGACGCCCAGAAGATGCAGGATTTGTATCAGAAGGCTGGCTATCCGGATGTCAAGGTCACCTACGAAGTCGGACTGGACAAGGACACTGGCAAGGCGATCCTCAAATTCAAGGTCCAAGAGGGTGAACGGGTGTTTATCAAGGCGATCAAGTTCACCGGCAACAAGGCCTATACCGACCAGCGTCTGTGCAAGTTGTTGAAAACGCGGCGGCGTTGGTGGGGTTCCTGGCTGGCGGGGACGGGTGTGTTGAAAGCGGAAGACTTCAAAGAAGACCTCGATAAACTTCGCGAGCATTACCATTCCAACGGCTACATTGATATGGACATTCGCGGGACGCGGATCCAGCGCGTCAGTGCCAGGTGGATGGAGGTCCACATCGACCTGTTCGAGGGTGCGCAGTACAAGGTTGGCGCCATTGCCATCAGTGGCAACCGGCTGTTTCCGACCACGGAGCTGGAGAAACAGATCAAGATGACGACGGGGAAGACGTTCACCCCCGCCGGGATGTCAGCCGACCAGAAGGCCCTCGGTGATTACTATGGGGCACGCGGCTACCTGGACACGGATGTGCGCCCGATCCGGGCGCCCAACGTTGAGACGGGTCGGATTGACATTACGTACGCCATTCGGGAGGGGGAGTTGACCTACATCGAGAAGATCGAGATTCGCGGTAACGCGAAGACCAAGGACAAGGTGATTCGCCGCGAACTGGCGGTGCATCCCGGGGAAATCTACGACACCGTGCGCGTCGATCGCAGCGTCGATCGCCTCAAGAACCTCGGATATTTTTCCAAAGTGGAAGCCGATCCCGAACCCACCGACGTACCCAACCACAAGGATCTGGCGATCAACCTCGAGGAGCAACGCACGGGCTCGGTCAATTTCGGGGCAGGCTTCAGTTCGGTGGACAGCCTGATTGGGTTCGTGGAAATGACGCAGGGCAACTTTGATTTGTTCAACTGGCCCGCGTTTACGGGTGGCGGCGAGAAACTTCGCCTGCGTTTGCAGGTGGGCTTGAAACGGCAGGACGAGATTCTGTCGTTTGTCGAGCCATGGTTTCTCGATAAGAAGCTGTCCCTGGGGTTCGAACTGTTTCACCATGCAGCCAATTACCTGAGCACGGAATACAACGAACAGAGCACGGGCGCGTCACTATCGCTGGAGAAAGCGTTCACCGAGTTTTTGCGCGGGCAGATTCAATACGGCATCCAGTATATTTCCATCAGTGTCGACAAGTCAGCCTCGCCGGAGTTGCAGTCGCAAGACAGTTCGTATCTTCGCAGTTCGATTTCCGGCACGGTTACGTATGATACGCGCGACAGCGTCTTCCTGACGACGCGTGGGAGCCGCACGGAGGTAAACGCCGAGGTGGCCGGCGGGGGCCTGGGTGGCGACATCAACGTGTACAAGCTGAACTTCCAGAGTTCGGTGTTTTTCCCGTTGCCCAACCAGCAAGTGTTCGAGTTGCTCGGGGCAGCCAGAGTGGTGGATGCGTTTGGTTCGACGGAGGGCAACGGCACGAACGTCGAGGAGACGATCGTCACTGGCAATGAGCCGAAGCGATCGGTGTGGCGACGGGTGGACCCCGTGCCCGTCTTTGATCGTCTGTTTCTCGGTGGGGCCAATACGCTGCGGGGTTTCGCTTTTCGCAACGTCGGCCCGAAGGATGTCGATGGTCAACCTGTGGGGGGGAATACGTCCATCAGCGGGACCGCCGAGTACAGTTATCCGATCATCGAGCGCGTGCGGGGCGCGTTTTTCTTCGACGTCGGTGACGTCTATCGCGACGCGTATGAAGTCACGGTGAGCGACTTGAAGTCCGACGCGGGCATCGGTCTGCGGCTGAACCTGCCCATTGGGCCGCTACGACTGGATTACGGCTACCCGATCATGACCGACAAGCAGACGGGACGGGTCGGAAAATTTCAGTTTAGTGTTGGCTACCAGTTCTGATATACTGGAGACTGTAAACGGAAAGGAACGACAGAAAGGTTAGCGGAGACAAAATGAAGAACACCATTGCTGCATTCATCACCATCGCTGCGCTGGGGCTGGCATTGACTGCATCGGCGCAGACACCGGCGGGCCGCATCGTTACGATCGACTTGAACAAGGTTTTCAATGATTACTACAAGACGCCGATGGCGTCGGCCAAGCTCAAGGAGACCGCGGATTCGTTCAACAAAGAGCACGACGATATGATGGCCAATTACAAGAAAGAGATCGACGAGCTCAACAAATTGCGCGACGACCAGGACAAGCCGGAGTACACGGCCGAGGTTCGCGAACAGAAACGCAAAGCGGTGGCGGACAAGTTGACCGGGGCCCAGAAGCTGCAACGCGACATTGAGGAATACCGCACGAGCCACCGCAAGATTCTCGAGGAGCAGACCCAGCGGATGCGTCAGTCGATCCTCAAGGAAGTCCAGGACGTGGTCGAGAAGGAAGCTCGCGACGCCGGCTACCTACTGGTCGTCGATAAATCCGGCAACACACTCAACGGCGTGCCGGCGATTGTGTTCAGCCAGGCTTCGCTGGAAATCACCGGCGACATCACCAAGATTCTGAACAAGAACCAGCCGGCAGGAGGAGCCGCGCCCACGCCAACCGACAGCAAGGGCAGCACGAAGTAAGTGTGCAGCTGACAGCACGCGATATTGCGCGGATGGTTCGTGGCGAGCTATCCGGCAACCCCGATCAGGTGGTGACCGGGCTCGCTGGCTTGCGTGAGGCCATGCCGCACGATGTGAGCTTTCTGGCCAACCCCAAGTACCAGGCGGCGGTGAAGGCGACGCGCGCCTGCGTGCTGATCGCCGCCAGGGATCTTCAGGTTGACTTTGATGGGGTGGTTATCCGTGTCGACAATCCTTCGGAAGCATTTGCCGAGTTGGTCCGCCAGGTTGCACCCCCGCCGATAACGTTCCGGCCGGGCATTCATCCAACGGCGGTCGTGGCCTCGACCGCCCGACTGGGCAAGGACGTATCCGTCCAGCCGCACGCCGTGATTGAGGACCGTGTCGTGATTGGCGACCGCACGGTAATCGGGGCCGGTAATTATATCGGCCACGAGAGCCGCGTGGGATCCGACTGCCTGTTCTACGCGAATATCAGCCTTCGCGAACGGACGAATGTCGGGGACCGCGTGATACTGCATTCTGGTGTTGTACTGGGCGCGGACGGTTTCGGTTATGAGGAGGTGGGGGGCACGCACAAGAAGATCCCCCAGGTGGGCAGCGTGGAGATTGGGGATGACGTTGAGATCGGCGCGAACACGGCGATCGATCGCGGGCGGTTCGGGCGGACACGAATTGGTAAGGGGACCAAGATCGACAATCTGGTGCAGATTGGCCACAACTGCGTGATTGGCGATCACTGCATCATTTGCGGGTTGGTGGGCATTGCCGGCAGCACGATCATCGGTAATCACGTGACTTTGGCCGGGCAGGTCGGCATTGCGGGGCATCTGACCATCGGCGACAAGAGCATCATCATGGCGCAAGCCGGGGTGACAAAAGACGTTCCTCCCGGCTCGATCATGCTGGGCGCGCCGGCGGTTCCCCATAAAGAATTCAAGCGAGTGAACGCGGCCATCCAACGGCTGCCGGAAATACTCGCCAAGTTTCACGATCTGAAATAGGCGCGCGTTGAAATGCGGGTGTTGCGCGTGTCACGGCTCGGTGGTGTGACAGGTTGGTGTTGTCGACTGTGACATCGCGGGTCGATTGTGACAGACTGCTCCGAGTTCGGTTCGCAAAACCCGCGCCGGCACGACAATTCGCGTCATGGCATCTCGTGTGCTAAGATGAACTTACTGATGATTCGTCCCGATAAATTTACGATCAAGGGTCAGGAGGCGCTGCAGTCGGCGCAGGAGATCGCCCAGAAGCTCAACCATCCGGAGGTTGACACCGAGCATCTGTTGTCGGCGCTGATTCAACAGCCGGACGGGCTGGTGCGCCCGTTGCTGGACAAGCTCGGCGCAAATGCGGATGGCATTCTTCGTTCGCTGGACGACGCCCTGAATCGCCGGTCACAGGTGCATGGGGCGGACGTGAGCCAGATCTCCATGAGCAAGGGGCTGCGGGCGGCGCTGGAGGCGGCGTTCACGCAGGCTGACAAACTGAAAGACCAGTTCGTCGGCACGGAGCACATGCTCTTGGGCCTTGCCGAGACGACGAATCTTCTCAAGCCGCATGGCGTGACGCCGGCGGCGATCCTCAAGGCATTGCGCGAAGTCCGCGGCAGCGCACAGGTGACGGACCAGAATCCCGAAGACAAGTACCAGGCGTTGACGAAGTACGGGCGTGACCTGACGGAAGATGCGCGACGCGGCAAACTCGATCCGGTCATCGGTCGGGACACGGAGATTCGCCGGGTGATCCAGGTGCTGTCACGGCGGACGAAGAACAACCCGGTTCTCATTGGCGATCCTGGCGTGGGCAAGACCGCCATTGCGGAAGGGCTCGCGCGGCGGATTGTCAGCGGCGACGTGCCCGAGGGGCTCAAGGGCAAACGGCTGATTTCCATGGACATCGGCTCGATGTTGGCCGGGGCGAAATACCGCGGTGAGTTTGAAGACCGGTTCAAGGCGTTCCTCAAAGAGGTGATTGCCAGCGAGGGCAACATCATCGTGTTCATTGACGAACTGCACACGGTGGTGGGCGCGGGCAAGGCGGAAGGGGCGCCGGTGGACGCGGCGAACATGCTCAAACCGTCGCTGGCCCGCGGCGAATTGCACACGATTGGCGCAACCACGCTGGATGAGTACCGCAAGTACGTCGAAAAAGACCCGGCGCTGGAGCGGCGGTTCCAGCCGATTCTTGTCGGCGAGCCGTCCGTCGAAGATACCATTGCCATCCTGCGCGGCTTGAAGGAGCGATATGAAGTGCACCATGGCGTGCGCATCCAGGACAGCGCGCTCGTGAGCGCGGCGGTGCTGTCGCATCGGTACATCGCGGACCGGTTCCTGCCTGACAAGGCGATTGACCTGATCGATGAGGCGGCGTCGCGGCTGCGGATCGAACTGGATTCGCTGCCGACGGAGATCGACCAGATCGAGCGGCGGGTCATGCAGCTGGAGATCGAGCGGACGGCGTTGAAGAAGGAGAGCGACAAGGTCAGCAAAGAGCGGTTGCACAAGCTGGAGAAGGAACTCGCCGACCTGCAGGAGCAGTCCCGCAAGCTCAAGACGCAATGGCAAAACGAGAAGAGCGTGGTCGATGAGATTCGGAGCCTGAAATCGGCGATTGAGATGTCGCGGGAGCAGATGGAGCAGGCGAAGCGCGAGGGCAATCTCAGCAAGGCCAGCGAAATCCAGTACGGGCGACTGCCGGAATTGGGGAAAAAGCTCGAAGCGGCTGACCAGAAGCTGGGGAAACTGCAGAAGACCTCGAAGATGTTGACCGAAGAGGTCACCGAAAACGACGTTGCCGACGTGGTGGCGCAGTGGACGGGGATTCCCGAGTCGCGGTTGCTGGAGGGCGAGCGCGAGAAGCTCGTGCACATGGAGGACCGGCTGCGGTTGCGCGTCGTCGGGCAGGAGGACGCGGTTGCGGCGGTGTCGAATGCCGTGCGCCGGGCGCGGAGCGGATTGCAGGACCCGAATCGGCCCATTGGCTCGTTCATCTTTCTTGGACCGACGGGCGTCGGCAAGACGGAATTGGCGCGGGCGCTGGCGGAGTTTTTGTTTGATGACGAGAACGCGATGGTGCGCGTCGACATGAGCGAATACATGGAGAAGCACACCGTGGCGCGGCTGATTGGCGCGCCGCCGGGGTATGTGGGCTACGAAGAGGGCGGGCAATTGACCGAGGCGGTACGCCGCCGGCCGTACTCGGTGGTGCTGCTGGATGAGATCGAGAAGGCGCACCATGATGTGTTCAACGTGATGCTGCAGGTGCTCGATGACGGACGCCTGACGGACGGTCAGGGGCGCGCCGTGGATTTCAAGAACACGGTGTTGATCATGACGAGCAACATCGGCTCGCAGCACTTCGCCGAGAGGCAGGGGGATGATGAGGCCACGCGGCAACGCGTGATGGACGAGTTGCGGGCGCATTTCCGCCCCGAGTTCCTGAACCGCGTGGACGAGATCGTGTTGTTCCACGGGTTGACGCGCGAGGACATCAAGAAGATCGTGGACATCCAACTGGCCCGCGTCCAGAAGCGGCTGGCGGACCAGAACATCGCGGTGACGGTCACCGACGCCGCGAAAGACGTAATCGCGCGCGAGGGATATGACCCGGTGTTTGGGGCGCGTCCACTCAAACGGGTGATTCAGAAGAAGATTCTCGACGCGCTGTCGCTGGAAATCCTGTCGGGCAATTTCAAGGAAGGCGACAGGATCAAGGTGGTGGTGGACAAGAAGCGGGCGGGTGAGCTGGCGTTCGAGCGCGCCTGATCCCGAGTCGAGAGGCTGTTTTACTTGGACGTTTTGGGCGGCGGCGGGGCGATGGGTTTGCCGGTAACGAGCGGCTGAATGGTCACGGGGCCGGCGCCGAGGGCCCCGGCGGCATATTCCGGTTTCGTCCGTTTGGCCATGCCGCGGTCCCTAGCGCTGGTCGATTTATCCGAGGGGAGAACCGATTCCTGTTCGATAGGTCTGAGTCCGGAGCTTGCAGTCTTGGCGAGGCCGGATTCGTAGCGTAGTTCGACGGAGCCGAGGCGAATGGAAGCGCCATCTTTCAGTTTCACCGCCATGATCTGTTCGCCATTCACGAATGTGCCGTTGGTGGACTTGAAATCGTGCAATTGGTAATCCTCACCGTCGCGCACCAAAATCCCGTGCCGCGAGGAGACATTCGTATCCTGGATGCGAATGGTGTTCTCAGCCGTTCGGCCGATCGTGATGAGTTTTTCCGTCAGCTCAATCGTTGTGGCGATGGAGCTTGGCGAAAGTATGTGCAGCTTTGGCATAGGCAACCCGGTTCGTACTGTAGCGGAAGCGTGCGACCGAGTCAATTACGAGCCGCGATAGACGAGCGGGTGCATCTGGACACTGCCACTGAATTGTGGCCGCGAATCGTATTCGCGGTGTGTACTTGCCGCGAAAGAGTTTCGCGGCTACAAATGTCGACTGAAGTGACGAGTTGTGGCGGACCATTGGCTGCTGAAGACGGAACCGAGCACGTACTCCTTTGCCGACCTGGAGCGGGACAAAAAGGCGGTGTGGGACGGCGTGTCGAATGCGCTGGCGCTGAAACATCTGCAGTCGATGAAGCGGGGCGATCTGTCGTTTATTTACCTCACGGGTGAGGGCCGGGGCGCTCTTACAAAAGTGTTGACCGGAGAGAAGAACACTAGAGAATGGCGCGATGCGCAGGTTGTCTCAGGCGTCGGGGGACACGGCGGCTTTCTTTGATTCCAATTCTGGTATAAGGTAAGCTGAATTGGACCCAGAAAAACAAGTTTTGCGATGTCTTCCCTGACCCATAGTTTCAGCGCGGGCGTCTGGACAATTGGTGACGCCCTGGCTTTTGCCTCGCTGGCGTTGCTCTGGGCTGTCGAGAACTTTTTCATTCAGGAATCGGCCTTTGTGGTGCACCCGGCGACGAGAAATCCCAACGCCTATCGGTTCCTGCGGATGGTCCTGAATCTGACGACGGCGACGGTGCTGCTGCTGCTATGCAGCCGGCGGCTGCTGATTGGAGTGCTGGTGGCGGACTCAACGCTTTCGGTGCTGATACTGGCGCATAACAAGTATTTCCGGCATGCGTTTTCGGTGTATTTTGGGCTTAAGACGGCGAGGGAAGGGATGCCGATGACTCTAATTGCGCTGCAATTTGTTCCATTGACTGCGTGCCTGCTGCTGTTTTGGGCGCTGGCGGCGAAGATCTTCCTGGGGTTTTGTCTTGCCCCAATGCCGGTGGAAGTTGCCACCCTGGGGAGCCGACTGGCGTGGGCTGGTGTCTGTCTGGTTCCTGCCGTTCTCATTATTCTGGCGCTGCAGCGGACGAGTTTTGACTTCCGCAGCATCGCAGAGACACGGGTCACGCGGGCGGTGTACGCCTACGGCTATTTCATCAGTTGGATTGCGGAGTGTTTTGTCGTGCCGGAGACGCACGAGTTGGTGCAAGAGCTGACTCAACTGCAGAACGACTCGCCGGATCGGCTGTCTGGGACGGAAGGGCCGTTGGAGTTCGGGAGGAACGTGGTGGTGATCCAGATGGAGAGTTGGGGCTGGAATGTGCTGGACTGCCAGATGAAGGGACAGGAGGTAGTGCCCTTTCTCAATGGTCTGGTACGGAGGAGTCGTCTTTTCAAAGTGAAGGCATTTCACCATGTGGCGAGCCTGGATATGGATTATGCGGTGTTGTCAGGCGGAAGGCCCAGCAGGCGTATGGTGAGCTATCTGGTGCCGGATGTTCCGTATGACAAGGCCCTGCCGCGGTTCATGCAAGAGCACGGTTTCCGCACGATGGCGCTGCATGGCAACAGCGGCGAGTTTTTCAATCGGCGCGAGAACTTCAAGCGGATGGGTTTTGACGAGATCTACTTTCAAGAGGAATTCAGCCCACAGGCTGTGAAGCGGAGTTATTGGGGGGTTCGGGATGCGGAACTATTCCGGCTGTCCAGCCAAAAGCTCCAAAGGGCCATCCGCCCAGAGTTTCATTTTATCATCACGCTGGACAGCCACGTTCCCTTCGACCTCATCTGCGAAGAAGAGAAGGAGATCTACCCGCACAGCGGGGTATGGCAGGAGAACTATTTCAACAGCATGAGGGTGCTGGATCGGGACATGCGCGAGTATATCGAATCGTTGCCGGCGGGCACGCTGGTCATTCTTTACGGTGACCACACGTCCCACGTGAATTACGGTGGGTTTCAATCGGCGATTGATGGATATGCCGAATACGTGCCGTGCGCGGTTCACGTGTGCCACGCTCCGGCGGCGCCGCCGGCCCAAACGAGTGAACGGGTGTCGCTGCCTGAGGACTTGTGCATCCTTGACGTGATGAATTGGCTGCGCCACCAGATTACGGCGCGCGCGGGGAAATAGCTTCCTGCGGTCCAGTTTTCTTTTCCCGCAGTTCTTTCTCCACCGCGTACAGCGGTCCGATCTGTCGCGCAAACCATGCAGCCAGTTTGCTCTCACTCAACGCTTCGTGAACGCCGCGGCTGGCGTATGCCCGGCAGCCGATCAACGTCAGATCGTCGCGCTCCTTGGCCAACCGCTCGCAGGCGAAATAGCCATCCGTTTACAGTTTCCCCCGGAAGTTCTTCCGGAACTCCTTCGGCCCTTCCCGCGACCGGTGACGCTGAGCGAGATCAAGGCCAATACCGAGTTTCAGGATTTTGAACTCGTGCGGATGGGACGACTGAGCGTGATGCCGGTCAGCGAATTCCGGTGGAAGAAACTGCTGAAGATGGCGGCGGCGAAGTGAGGGATTGCCGGACTCACGGCTTCTCCTCATGGTACGGCTTCTTCTGCTGGTAGAGGCTGAGCCGCTGGCGATGTTTCTCTGAGTCATCCTTCGACGGATTGGACTCCAGATACTTGATCTCCCATTTGATGGCGTTGTCAAAGTCACCAGCCTCGGCGCAGGCCGCCGCCAGCGTATCGAGTGTTGCAGGGGCCTTCCATCCTGACAGTACACATGCCCTCTTCGCATACTCGACGGCCCTTTCCCCGTTCCGAAGATTAGCGTCGGGACAGACAGCTAACAGCCAAGAGACGTTGTTGTAGGCCTCCATGAGATCCGGCTTGAGCCGGATGGCTTCGCCGTAGTCGGTGAGGGCCTTGCCATAGTCGCCTCTGTGTCTGTAGGCCTGTCCCCGGTTGTAATATGCCCTCGCATTATCCGGCTTGAGCCGGATGGCTTCGCTGAACTCTGCAACGGCCCGGTCATAGTCGCCCGCACGTCCCGCTTGTAGACCCATCTCAAAGGCCCTGTCTGGCTGATCGTTCCCACATCCCTGGCCCGCCGACAGCATGAGAAAGATCACAAGCCATGATAGGCCTACAAAACGCAGCTGCGCTGGCGGACTTGAAGGCAGGCTGGGTTCCGGAGCCATGCTCGTACGAATAGCATTCCGGACGTGGCAAATCGAGTGGTTTTCTGTCGTCATATCCTGCGGCGGTGGGCCGTTCGATGTGCGACCGCCCAAGATGAAGCGGGCGGGATTGTTCCTTCTGCTGCTTTGTCAAACTTCAATTGGCGGGCACCCCCTCACCTTAATCCTCTCGCACCTATTGCGTGCCGAGAATCGGCGGGCGATTATTTGACTTGACCATAGAATTTGTGTATGATATCGCTTCTGTGATATGCGAGAAGTTGTAATTGGTGTTGGGGCCGGATGGGGGATTGTAACTGTTCTTTGACATAGGACACGACGACGGCAGGCCCCCCTCGCCTTAATCCTCTCCCTCGAGGGGCGAGGAGATGGGAAGAGGGCCAGGGATGCGGCTCGCCGGGAGGCTCGCCCTCCAAACGAACCAATCCGCAGCGATCCACCCCGAGAGCTTTCGGGCAGGGAGCGGCGTCGCTACAACGGCTCGACGAGGGAGAGGCCGAGCGCGGCGGGAGGGGTTGGCTTGTAATATGTTAATTCGGTAAAACAAAGCCAATTATAATGGGTCACGGTTGCGCGTCGAAGCGCTTGGGCGACGGGCACTTGTGACTAGCGCGGAGGGCGAATTTTGAATGGCTTTGTTTGTCAAAAACAAAGCCAATTCGGCGTAAAACGAAGCCAAAATTGAGGGTGTTGGACGCGAATTCGGACATAAAGGAGCCTTGGGAGACCTTCGGTCAGAAATGGTGCGGGGTCGGGAGACCCGCGCACAACGGTAAAGCGTGCGGCAGGGACTGACGGCGCTCGCGGCGCGAACGCCCTACCAACGGTTTAGACAGCGGGTTGCTGTTGGGTGAGGCAGTGGAAGGAACCGAGGCCCCAGATGAGGTTGGTGCTATCGATTCCCACGACCCGTCGGTCGGGGAAGAAGTTCTGTAGCGTGTCGATGGCGGCTTTGTCCGTGGTCGGGTTGCGATAGGTGGGGAGGAGAACGACGTGGTTGGCGATATAGAAGTTGGCGTAGCTGGCCGGTAACCGCTGGCCGTCGTATTCGATGACGCCCGGCATGGACAGCTCGACGACGCGGAGCGGCTGATCGTCCTGATCGCGCATGGCGTGGAGGCGTTTGAGGTTTTCCTGCAAGGGCCAGTAATTGTCGTCGTGGGGGTCGGGTTCGACGGCGGTGACGATGGTGGTCGGGTTCACGAAACGGGTGAGGTCGTCGACGTGGCCATCGGTATCATCGCCGGCGATGCCGTCACCGAGCCAGAGGACATTGGAGACGCCGAGGTAATCGCGGAGATACTGCTCGATCTGCTGCTGGTTGAGGGTCGGATTTCGGTTGGGGTTGAGCAGGCAGGAGGTTGTCGTGAGCAGCGTGCCGGCGCCGTTGACATCGATGGAACCGCCTTCCAGAACGATGCCCGGACTGAAAATCGGGAGGTTGAGCAGCTCGGCGATGCGTTGCGGGACGGCGTCATCATCGTCATGAAGGCGATACTTGTTGCCATACGCATTGTAGCGCCAGTCGACGACGGCGAGCTCGTGACCCCGCGCGAGGAAAATCGGACCATGATCGCGGCACCAAGGTTCGTAGGACGGAATATGATGATAGAAGACGTTCGCTGTGCTTTCGCCGACGGTGCGTCGGGCGATGGCTGCGACCTCGTCGTCGCGGACATTGATATGGACGGATTCGTGCGGGGCGAGGGCGCGGACCATTTCGCCGAACGCGGGGAGGACCTCCTGGTAGCGGTTCGGAAAACTGGCGCCGTCAGGACGCGGCCAGCAGAGCCACGTGGCCGCGTGCGGATGCCACTCGGCGGGCATGCGGTAGCCGAGTTCCCGTGGAGTTTTTGCAGGCATTAGTCGAGCAGGCGCTGGGTGATGCCGCCGTAGGCATCGATGCGGCGGTCGCGAAGGAACGGCCAATGCTGGCGCGTCTCGTCGATCTTGCGGAGGTCGCATTTTGCGATGAGGACCTCTTCCTTGTCGTGGCCGGCTTCGGCAATCACCTCGCCAAATGGATCGCAGACGAATGAGCCACCCCAAAACTGGATGGCGCCTTCCAGGCCGATACGATTGGTTGCGGCGACAAACACGCCATTGGCGATGGCGTGGGACCGCTGAATGGTGACCCAGGCTTCGTGCTGCTTCGCGCCAAATTGTTTTTGTTCGCTGAGGTGCCAACCGATGGCCGTTGGATAGAAGAGGATTTGAGCGCCTTTCAAGGCGGTGAGCCGCGCGGCTTCCGGGTACCATTGGTCCCAACACACAAGCGTGCCGATGGTGGCGCACGGGGTGGCGAACGATTGGAAGCCGAGATCGCCCGGCGTGAAGTAGAATTTTTCGTAGTACAACGGATCGTCGGGGATATGCATCTTCCGATAGCGCCCAACCAGTTTGCCCCTGGGGTCGATGATGACGGCGGTGTTGTGGTAGACGCCCGCGGAACGTTTTTCGAAGATCGAGCCGACGATGGTGATTCGGTGGGCGCGCGCGGCGCTGGCGAGCGCGGTCGTTGTTGGTCCCGGGATCGGTTCGGCAAGCGCAAACCGGCTGTGGTCCTCGGTTTGACAGAAATAGAGCGAACGGAACAGCTCGGGAAGGCAGACAATCTGCGCGCCGCGTTTGGCGGCTTTCTCGACGAGCGCGAGGCCGTGCTTCAGGTTCACCGACGGCTGCGCGGCGCAGCGCATCTGGATGAGGCCGACGGTGACGATCTGGTGTTTGGTGGCCATGTGAAGAAAATGCGGCAGAACCATGATGAATTTCTTGCATTGCTGCAAGAAATTTGTTTTTGTTCGCGGCGGGAGCGAGAAACCATCACATGCATTTTGTTCCATCGAAGATTTTTCTGACAAAGGGTGTCGGCACACACAAACACGAGTTGCGGAGTTTTGAGCTGGCGTTGCGCGACGCGGGCATTGAGAAGTGCAACCTGGTGACGGTGTCGAGCATCTTGCCACCGCGATGCAAGATCATCTCGCGCAAGCAGGGGGAGCAGTTGCTGCAGCCCGGACAGATCACCTTTGCGGTGATCGCGCGCATTTCGACGAATGAGCCGCACCGGCTGATTGCGGCATCGATTGGCGTGGCGCAGCCCGCCGACGAGGACGCGTACGGCTACCTGAGCGAATTGCATGCGTACGGGATGAACGACACGACGGCGGGGAATTTTTCCGAAGACATGGCGGCGGCGATGTTGGGAACGACGCTGGGGGTTGATTTCAACGAAGACGCGAGCTGGGATGAAAAGGAGCAGGTTTTTCGCATGAGTGGAAAGATCGTCCGCACAAGCAATTGCACGCAGACAGCCGTCGGCCATCCTCAGGGGCAGTACACGACGGTCCTCACGGCGGCGATATGCCTGTTTTGAGATCGGATACGGTGGTTTGCCTTTCCCACCAAAGGCATCTATTATAACGCCGTGAAAAACGACGTCGTTGAAGTGCAGGTCAAGGGTGTGCTGCCGACCACCACGGGTTGCGCCGTGTTTGTCGGTAACGAGGAGAAGACGTTCGTCATCTATGTGGACCACAGTGTGGGCGCGGCCATCACGATGTTCCTGCGCAACACCCCCAAGGAGCGCCCGCTCACGCACGATCTCATTGGCCACATTTTTACGGGATTGGGCGTAAAGGTCGAGCGCATCGTTATCAACGACCTCAAGAACAGCACGTACTACGCACGGCTCGTGTTGCGTTCCGAGAACGAGCTCGGCAAGAAGATTCTGGAAATCGACTCACGTCCGAGTGATTGCATTGCACTGGCCGTCCAGCAGAAGAGCCCGATCTACGTTGCCGCCAAGGTTTTTCACGTGGTCGAGGACATGTCCGAGGTCCTCAAGCGCATGAAGCAGGAGGGCGGCGACGAGTTTACCGGTCAGGAAGAAGAAGGCCAGCCGGAGTGAGCCTGGGCAGCTGTTGTTACTGCCACCACGGCTGATCGACCCAGTAGACGCAGATGGAATAACCAATCACCGCGGCCGGCTCCCTGTCCAACAGAGGCTTGTACATGTCGCGCGTGGCTGCCGGAAAATAGGGGCCGCGCAGGTTGGTAACACTGACGGCGACGAAACCGGGTAGGTTTGGGCCGGATACACGTTTGTCGTCATAAAAAGGCCCGCCGGGAAGGTACGTACAGTCGATCCCGTAATAGTCTGGATCGGCCGTGCCGAAGTAGCTCAGGTTGATGTGGTGTACGTCGTGCTGGTCCATCCATTGTTTCAAGCCTTTCAGGTCCTGTCCCCAATCGGCATTGGAATCGACGAGATACTGGTGTCCATGGCGTGGGCCGCCGACGAATTGGTTGAAGAACGCAAGATAGTGCGGGCACACGAGGACGAATTCGACTATTGCAAAGAGACAGAGTGCGGCCAGTATGGGGCGAAGTGGCTTGGGCCGCTCTGCGCATAGTCTGGTGATGGCGTAACCGCTGAGCAACAAGGCGAACGGATAGACCGGCAGGATGTGGCGCAATCCGATATTCAATTTTGTCAGCATGGCGGCTGCCAGAAACGCCGCCAGCGGCAGTAGCGCATAGATGGCATCGTCGACAAGACGCTGCCAATGACTCCGGGCCAGAATGACCCCGGCGGCGAACAGCACGATCACTGAGATGGGGGTTTTGATCAGGAACGCGAACGGGAAGAACCACCACCAACCATCCAAGCGGTAGCTGCCGGCGAGAAACGCGCTACGCCGTTGGGCTTTGATCTGTCCAAGCAGGAAGCCTTCATTGTACGCGTTCGGAAGCAGGTGGTGTTCGTCCACCCACGCGACCACCCCGGTCAGTGTGGGTATGCGTTGGAGGATGCGGGGGTCCTTATGGAATTCCATGCGCCAGTTGGGTGCGGCAGATGGCAGATAGCGAAAATCGTACGCAGCCCAGATCGCCACCCACGCGGCAAGCGCGAGCGCAGCAATGATGACCGCTGCCGCGGAGAGTCTCTTCCAACGGGTGGACAGATCCGTCAATTTGCCAATGCGAACCGGCCAAGTGGACTCCTGACAGGCGCGCACGACCAGCAGTGCGAGCACCACCGGACCAAGCAGTACGGCGGAAAACTTGCTGGCTTGCGCCAGTGTGAAAAAGGCGGCCAAACCGAACAGGTTTCCCACGCTCAGGCGACGCGCGGTCCGCCACAGGAAGTAGGCAACGCCGAAAGCAAAGCATGTCACGCCAAAATCCGTGGTGACGAGCCGGCAATGCGCCAGGATGTTGGGCTCAAGGGTATAGAACCCGAGGACAACCGCGGCTGGCCAGAACCCGAACAACTCGCGCGCCCAGCAGAATAGCAGCACCCCCAGCAGCACGCCCAGTAGGACAATCATGAACCGGGCCGCGTAGAGCAGATGGTCAGCATCGTTGGAGACGTAGAGCGTATCGTGGCAAAACAGGAATTGTCCCCCCATGACCCAGGACGCGGAAGCCACCGGGTCGATCTCCTGCAGGTCCATCTTGATTCCGTTCATGCCGAGCAACGGCAACGCGGCCCACATCCGGATGAACGGTGGATGCTCCGGGTCCGTGCGGTAATCGTGAAATTTGAGCGCGCTATAGCCCGCGATCAGGTGCTGCGGCTCGTCCCAGGTGGCGGATTCGCGCACGTAGCTGCCGACAGTCAGTGCGATGAATACGATGCCGAAGATGAGCAGGCAGATCGCGAAGCGATGCCGTTCGGACAGTTTCATGGGTGCGAAGTATACCACCAATTGGTTTCGACCCAATAGATGTGAATCGAGTAACCGATGACGGCTGACGGCTTGCGCTCCAAGAGGGGGGTGTAGAACTCGGGCACTGGTGCGTCGCGATGGACGCCGTGCAGGTTTTGCACGCTCACCGCGACATAGCCCGGAAGACGCAGCCCGCGGACATTCGGGGTATCATTCTCTGGCGTGCCAGGCAGAGCCGCCCAAGGGATTCCGTAATACCCCGGATCCGCCGTGCCGAAATAGCTGAGGTTGATTACCTCAACATGGTGGGTGTCCATCCATCGTTTGAGCGGTTTGAGGTCCTGGCCCCAATCGATATTCGAGTCGAGAAGGACCAGATGGCCATTACCTGGGCCTCCGATGATTTGATTGAAGAAGGCAAGACAATGCGGGTAGACCGTGGCGAGTTCGACGGAAGCGAGCACAACAGGGAGCAATAGAAAGCTGGCGCGCCACTTCGCACGCATCTCATCGAGCGTTACTCCCGCGATGAGAAGTGCGAATGGATAGATCGGCAGGATATGACGCAAGCCGATGTTGAGGTGCGCCATCATGGCTGTGCCGAGCAAAATGGCCGGCGGAAACACGAGGAATGCGGCGTCGGTCTTCCATCGTGCCGGTTTCTGGATCAGAAGCGCCAAACCACAAAAAAGAAGGAATAAGATGGTTAACGGAGTCTTGACCAGGAATGCCGCGGGGAAATAGTACCACCAGCCGGCACGCCTGAATCTGCCTGCCAAATACGCTGTGCGGTGTTGCGCCTTTACCTGGCTGAGAATGAAACTTTGCGCGTAGGCGTTTGGAACCAATTTGTGTTTGTCCAGCCAATCGGCGACACGCGCGACCATGCGTACCGACTGGAGAAACTGTGTGTTTTCCTGTACGAGCAGGAGATCATGGCTGGGAGTAATCGGTCCATACCGGAAGCCATACGCGGCCCACACTGCCATGTATGATGTGAGAATCAGGATCGCCGCGACCGCCAGCGAAACAAGCATTTTCGCGCGTCGTGAACGAAGTTCACCTCCCTCGACGAGGCGGCAGGGCCACGGATTCACGCGAAGGACATGCACCACCAGCAACACCAGCACAATCGGTCCGAGGAGCAGCGCGGAGAATTTGGAGACCTGGGCGAGGGCGAAGAACGCCGCGACACCGGCGACGTTGCCGCAAGTGAGTTGCCGGATCGCGCGCCGCAGGAAGTACAACGCGCCGAAACTGAAGCACGCCACACCGAGGTCGGTGGTTACGAGACTCGAATGGGCGAGGATGTTGGGTTCGACACAATAGAGCGCGAGGACCGTTGCCGCCGTCCAAAATCCGAAGAGTTCGCGCGCCCAACTGAAGACCAAAATTCCCAGCAGGATCCCAAGCGCGACCATCATGAACCGGGCGCGATACAACAAGCGGTCAGCGTCGTTGAGTTCGTAGAGGAAGTGGCGACTGAATTCCCATCCGTTGGCCGAGTTCCACGACGGGCTGTTTGTATCGATCCGGACATCAGGCATAGCCAGCAACGGTAGTGCCGCCCACATGCGCAAGAACGGCGGGTGTTCGGGGTCGATACGGTAATCGTGCAAGCGCAGCGCCGCATAACCGGCGGTCAGGTGCTGCGGCTCGTCCACGGTCGCGGATTTCTGCGTGTAGCTGCCAACGGTGAGCGCGGTGAATGCCACCGTGAATGCGCAAAGTACGACCGTCGTCCGAACCCAGGCGCTACCCTCCATGGACGCGGATTGTACCGAGTCGCATTGATGGTAACCACAAGGACGATCTGGCAGATCAGCGGCTTGTGACACTTGAAGATTCTACTCCAAGAGGAAGCGGTTGATCTCCAGTCTTGTCAGGGCGCGGTCTAGGTAGTGGAACGTGCCCTGTTCCTTCGCTTCGCGCGCCGCGTCGACCAGAGCTGCCATCGCGGCACGATGGAAGGATGCCCCGAAACTGATCCGCTTGACACCTGACGCGGTCAGTTCGGCGACGGTAAACGATTTGCCTCTGATCCCAACCATAAAATTGACGGGCTTGGAAACAGCGCTGCAGACCGCTCGCACCGCCGCGAGGTCGGGTAGGGCGGGGGCGAACAACACGTCCGCGCCAGCCTTCTCATATGCCACCAGCCGCTGGATCGTGTCGTCGAGGTCTGTGTTCCCTTGAAGGAAATTCTCGGCTCGGGCGGTCAAGGTGAACGGGAATGGCAATGACCGGGCCGCTTCCACGGCGGCGGCGATGCGTTCGGTCGCGTGACCAACATCATAGAGGGGTCTGTCTTTGTAGCCGGTCGAGTCCTCGATGGAAGCGCCGACCGGCCCGGTTTCGGCGGCCAGGCGGATTGTTTGGGCGACGACGGAAGGTTCGTGACCAAAGCCATTTTCCAAATCGGCGGAAACGGGAAGATCGGTCGCGCTCACGATGCTGCGGGCATGCGCGAGGGCTTCCTCGCGAGTGACCCTGTGGTCGCGCCGTCCCAGAGCAGAGGCCGACGCGGCGCTGGATGTCGCGAGCGCCTGAAAGCCGAGCTGGGCCAGGATGCGCGCGGAACCGATGTCCCACGGATTCGGGATCAACAGCGGAATCATCTGCTGGTGCAACGACCGAAATCTCTGCGCCTTGTCTGCCTGTGTCGAAGACATGGATTGAATAATCCAACCTCCCGGCCAAAACCCATCATCACCGACTACAGCCCGAGATTTGTGCCGAGAACGGGCTTGGCGTCTTTCTCGATGATGATCTCTCTGACCGTTTTGCCGGCGGGGATCATCGGGAGCACGTGCTCGGTGTACGGGACGATGACATCGAGGACGTACGGCTCCTTCGAATCGAGCATCCGCTGCATCGCCGCCCGCAATTCGCTCTTGCGCGTGACGCGCTCGGCGGGGACGTTGAAGCCCTTCGCAACCGCGACGTAGTCGGGATAAATCTTGTGCGGGTTCTGCGGGTCGCCGAGGTAGGTGTGGCCGCGGTTCGAATTGTAAAACTTGTCTTCCCACTGAACGACCATGCCGAGGTGCTGATTGTTGAGAACCACAGCCTTCGCGGCGATGCGCTCGATGTGCGCCGTCGCGAGTTCCTGGATGTTCATCAGGAACGAGCCGTCGCCGTCGATGTCAACGACTTCCCTGTCGGGGAACGCGACCTTGGCGCCCATGGCGGCGGGGTAACCGAAGCCCATTGAGCCGAGGCCCGCTGAAGTCAGGAACGTGCGCGGGTATTTGAATTTGTAGTACTGGCCCGCCCACATCTGGTGCTGGCCGACGCCCGTGGTGATGATCGCCTCGCCCTTGGTCAGTTCATCGAGCAACTCGATGACGTGCTGGGGCATGATGATCTCGTTGACATCGCCCTTGAGAAATTCGCGGACGTACTGCGATTTCAACACCTCGTCCGTGACGCGGTAGCGGAAGGGGAATTGGTTCTTCCACTCGTTAATCTGCGCGTGCCAGGCTTTGAACTCCTTGCCCTTGACGACCTTGTTGAGCTGTTGGAGCGCGTACTTGATGTCGCTGACGACCGGCAGATGCGCGACCTTGTTCTTGTTGATCTCGCTCGGATCGACGTCGATGTGGACAATCGTGCCGTGCTTGGCAAATTCCCTGACATTGCCCGTGACGCGATCGTCGAAACGGACGCCGAGCGCCAACAGCAGGTCGGACTTGTCGACGGCGTAATTGGCGTAGACCGTGCCGTGCATCCCGAGCCAGCGCATGGACAGCCGATGATCGGACGGAATCGCGCCGATCCCCATCAGCGTCGTCGCGACGGGGATATTGGCTTTCTCGGCGAACTCGACAAGTTCCTTGCCGGCGTTGGACGAGATGATGCCGCCGCCCGCGTAGATGACCGGCCGCTCGCTCTTTTCGATCAAGCCCGCGATTTCATTGACCGCGATCTCGCTGATACGCTTGTCCGGGTTGTACCCGCGCAGATTGACCTTGTCCGGGAAAACCGGCTTGCACGTGCTTTGCTGGACGTCCTTGGGGATATCGATCCAGACAGGGCCGGGCCGACCGGTGCTGGCGATGTAAAACGCCTCTTTGAAGACGCGCGGGATATCCTCGACGTTCATGACGAGGTAGCTGTGCTTGACGATGGGCAACGAAAGACCGAACACGTCCGTTTCCTGGAACGCGCCCTTGCCGATCATGGCCCGCTGAACCTGCCCCGTAATCAAGATTAACGGAATCGAATCCATGTAGGCATCGGCAACGCCCGTGACGAGGTTCGTCGCGCCCGGGCCGCTGGTGGCGATCGCGACGCCCGTTTTGCCGGTGGCGCGCGCATAACCGTCGGCGGCAAACGCTCCCCCCTGTTCGTGACGCGGCAAAATCGTGCGAATGTGCTTCGAGCGGGTCAGCCCTTGGTGCAATTCCATGCTCGCGCCGCCCGGATAGGCAAATACCGTGTCCACACCCTCGCGCTCGAGACATTTCACGACGATGTCGCACCCGCGCATGGGTGTGTTCAGTTCCGCGCCGAGTTCGACTATCGGCGCTGCGGTCTTCGCCCGGCTCTTGGCCGCGGCATTTGCCTGTTGTTTACTCATCGGAGTATTGTTCCTTCCAAGGACACGGAGGCCTTAGCAGGGAAGCACTTATACACCCGAAACCGTCCCCCGGCAACGCAAATTGAACCCGACTAGAGGCGCTCCGGACCCCTTCGGAGCCCACTTCCACCCCCCTGAACTTGGGTTCGTTTTTGGCTTTGTTTCCACCAGTTTTCCACGCCGGCTTGAATAAACTTGGGTTCGTTTTACAATTTTTACTTTTTTGCGTGGTACTTGGGCCTGCGCAATCCCCCCGGGTAGCGTCAGGGACGCTCCCTGCCCCGACAACGGAGGTTTACCCCGACTTCGAGGTCGGGGTCGGGGTGAATCGCCGTGCTGTGGCCGCGCACGATGGGCGCGGATCGTCCGTCCGGCCCTCGTGGTAGGGCGCGGTGGCGCACCGCGCCATCCGTCGACCTCGCCAACCCCAACACCGATTACGAACCTTCTCATGGCGCAGAAGCATATCGCACACCGATAGCATAGTCAAGTCAAGAAATCACTACACGATCAATGTCATGCAACCGTGTCGCATCGCATATCGAACGGGAATTGCGGCGGGGAACTGGCGGCGGGATGAGGCGGCAACAACCCCTTGGCGTCGTCGGCCGAGGGGCAAGAACAGAGCGGAAGAACGGGATGACAATACTACCCGAAGCCCGCTTTCTTGAGCGTACGTTTGGCGGCGACAACGTTGGAAACATGGATGATAACCAGGGTTTCCAGCCCGACCTTGGGAGCACAACCGTACAAGTAATCGATGTTGATGCCCCTCTCGACTAAAGCGTCGATTACCTTTGCAAGCTGTCCACGTTTAACGATGGGGCGAAGGCCGAGGACGGTTGCCGTCGTGACGGCGAAGCCGATTCGCGTGAGGAGTTCTCTGGCTGCTTCTGGATCGGACACAACCAGCCGCACCGTGTTCAGGTCGAAGCCCGGCGATGAATTGATGGCGAGGATAAGGATCCCACGACGGGCGATAGCGTCCAGCACCCTGGCCAGTTTGGCAGGTTCGTTGGGGGTAACAATTGTCAGTTCCTTCAACCGCTGCACCATTCGTTCTTGCATGGGCTTGTTCACTCGGCAACCTCCTGTCCCACCATGGTGGGTGCTCGAATCTCCGGCGGTCAGCATGGCGACAGCAATCTACGACGTGCGGCAAGAAATGCAACGGCAGCTCTGAACCAGTTGAGCTCCGTGTCCGGCATTCCGTCGGGCGTCGGCTTCTCCGGCTTGATTCCCCTCACATCTGCCAGTAGCCTAGGCGTGTGGATCCCATATATCAGGAACTGGCAGGGCTGCTGGAACGCAAGGAACGGCTGGCGTTTGCGGTGCTCGTCGAGACCAAAGGCTCGACGCCCCAGAAGTGCGGCGCGAAGGCGATTTTCCTGCCCGACGGACGCGTGATCGGGACGCTCGGCGGCGGTTGCCTCGAAGCCGAGACGCGGCAGAAGGCGCTCCGCGCGCTGGAAACGGGCGAATCCTTCACGTTCAAGGCTGTGCTCGATGATGACTTCGGCTGGGACGACGGATTGATTTGCGGCGGCTCGGTCCAGACGTTCGTGCAGCCAAACCCAATGAGCAGCGGCGGGGTCTGGCGGGCTTTGTTGGCCGAGCCAGCGAAACGCGAGCGGCGGGTGTTGGCAACGATTATAGAGCTTGGCGCGCGAGCTTTAATAACTCTGGGCGAACGGCGGGCTGGGCCGGCCCGACCTACCAACGAGGTGGCAGGGAGCGGTGGCCCCACCGCGCCCCAAGAGACACACACGCAGGTTCTGGCAGCGGACCCGATTCATTCGGGAATACTGGACGACATTTGTCGCAAGTCAGGAGAGTTGCTCGCCGAGCCCGAACCAGAACCTTTGCTCCACGCCCTATGCTCCACGCTTCACGTGTACCTTGAGCCCATTCTTCCCAAGCCCGTGCTAGTCATTTGCGGGGGCGGACATGTCGGCTGCGCGGTCGGCAAACTGGCGGCGTGGAGCGGGTTTGACGTGGTGGCGATTGACGACCGCGCCTCGTTCGCCAACAAGGAACGGTTTCCGGACGCCTCGAAAATCATCGTCGATGACCCGGCGAAGGTGATGAAGGATTTCCCGCTGGATGCGGACTCGTATGTCTGCATCGTCACGCGTGGACATCGTCACGATGCGGTGATCTTGAAAGAGATCATCCACAGCAAGGCCGGGTACATCGGCATGATTGGCAGCAAACGCAAAGTCCGCACACTCATGGAAGGTTTCATCAACGAGGGCGTGGCCACCGCCGAGGACTTTCGACGGATTCGCACACCGATGGGGTTGTCGATTCATTCGCTGACCGTCGAAGAAATCGCGGTCAGCGTCGTGTCGGAATTGATCGCTGTGCGTCGTGGCGCGCAGAACTTCGTATCGTTGTCCGTGACCAATCAGCTCGCCGACAAGTTGCTCGGCAAGCCCGCTGACGAAGTCGAATGAACGTCGCGATCATCCTGGCGGCGGGCGAATCGCGGCGCATGGGCCAACCCAAGCAGCTTCTCCCCTTTGCCGGCAAGACGATGCTCGAATGCGTGATCGATGCCTTTCGGTCGCCGCGAGTGGATGAAATCCGCGTTGTACTTGGTTACAAAGCCGATGAGATCGCCGCGAAAATTGCGCACACATCGTGCAAGATTGTGAAGAATGACCGGTATCCGCTGGGCATGTTCACATCGATGCAGGCGGGACTCCGGGAGCTTCCGAAAAAAACCAGGGTTGTGATGCTCGCCGTCTGCGACCAGCCACGATTGAAACGCGAGACGGTCGAGATCCTCATCGAGAAATTCGAAAAGGGACGGCACAAGATTCTGATTCCGTCGTACAACGGACGACAGGGGCACCCGCCGTTGTTGCGCGCGGAGTATGCAAATGAGATTCTGGCAATGGACGAGTCGATGACCCTCAAGCATTTTTACGCGAAACACGCCGATGATATCGCGCGACTGGTCGTCGAAGACGAGGGCGTGTTGATCGATATCGACGACCGCGAGACGTATGAGCGGGAATTGAACAAGGCGTGATGACCGGTACTTTCGAACTCTTAACCCAGGACGCCAGGACGGCGGCGCGCGCGGGTCGGTTGCATACCGCGCACGGGATTGTCGAGACGCCGATTTTCATGCCCGTGGGCACGCAGGCGACGGTCAAGTGCATGACGCCGGACGAACTCCGTGAACTCAAGGCGCAGATCATTCTCAGCAATACGTATCATCTGGTGATTCGTCCGGGTGCCGAACTGATCGCCAAGGCGGGCGGCTTGCACAAGTTCATGGGATGGGACGGGCCGATTTTGACCGACAGCGGTGGGTATCAGGTTTTTTCGTTGGCGAAGCTGCGGAAGATTTCCAAGGAGGGGGTCGAGTTCCAGTCGCATGTGGACGGCGCGACCTTGTTTCTCGGGCCGCGCGAGTCGATGGCGGCGCAAGTGGCTCTGGGCAGCGATGTTGTGATGGCGTTCGACGAGTGCCCGCATTGGCCCTGCGACCGAGAATACGCTTGCAGTAGCTTGGAGCTGACATTACAGTGGGCGGCCCGCTGTCGAGAGCAGAAATTATCCGACGGCCAATTGCTCTTTGGAATTGTGCAGGGAAGCGTGTATCCCGATTTACGGGAACGAAGCGCGCGCGAACTGGCGGCGATGGAATTCGATGGATACGCCATCGGCGGCGTCAGCGTGGGTGAACCGCCGGCGGAGATGAGGCGGCAGGTCGAAATGGCCGCGCCGTTCCTGCCGCAGGACAAGCCGCGCTATTTGATGGGGGTCGGTACCCCGCCGCAGATTCTGGATATGATCGCGCGGGGGGTGGACATGTTTGATTGCGTGCTGCCGACGCGCGTGGCGCGCAACGGGACGATTTTCACGGCGCGGGGTACGTATGCGATCAAGAACGCGCAGTATCGCGACGACTTCGGGCCGATGGAAGGGGGATGCGAATGTTACGCGTGCCGGCACTTCACGCGCGCGTATGTTCGCCACCTGTTTCGCACGAACGAGATCCTCGGGTTGCGGCTGATGACGTGGCACAACCTGCACCTGTACCTGAGCACCTTGCGCCGCGCGCGGGAAGCGATTGCGGCGGGAGTATTTGAAGATTTTCGACGGGAGTTTACGTCAGTATACACGGAAGGAATCGGAGTAGATGAGAGCGTTTGAATTGTTGGCGATGTTTGGACAGCCGGCGGGAACCGAACAGGACCCGAAGGCGGCGATGCTGCAGATGATCGTCACGTTCGGGATTCTCGGTGTGATGTTTTATTTCCTGCTGATTCGCCCGCAGCAGAAGCAGCGCAAGGATCAGGAAAACCTGATCAAGAACGTCAAGACAGGCGACAAAGTGTTGTTGAGCAGCGGCATTTTCGGAATCGTCACCAACGTCAAAGAGAAGACGCTGATGGTCAAGATCGCGGACAACGTCAAAGTGGAAGTGCTGAAAAGCGCGGTCGGCTCGGTCGTCCAGAAGTCCGCGGAGGTCGAAGCCCCCGCGCCATCTCCAAAATAATCGTAGCCTTATGAATAAACAATTTGGTTGGAAGTGTACGTTGGTCGCCGCCGTCCTGTTGGTATCAGCTTGGGCGATCTCCCAGTACGGTATCAAACTCGGACTCGACTTGAGGGGCGGGACATCGTTCCTGCTGAAGATGGACGTCTCGGGGATTGACTCGGCTGGGCGGGCCACCGCCGTCCAACAGGCCATCGAGGTGCTCCGCAAGCGTATCGACCAGTTTCATGTGGCCGAGCCGCTTCTCCAGCGCGTCGGCGAAGACCGGATTCTGGTCGAACTGCCGGGGCTCAAGGAAGCCGACCGCGAAGAAGCCCGCCGCCGAATCGAGAAGACGGCGTTTCTGGAGTTTCGGTTGGTGCATCCCGACAACGCAACGCTCGTCTCCCAATCGGTGAGCGACCCGCGCTTCACCGTGCCGCCGGGCTACCAGAAGATGACCATCAAGGAACACGAAGGCGGGCGCGAAATCACCAGCACCTTTTTCGTGAAGAAGCGACCCGAGATGACCGGCAAATACGTCCGTCGCGCCTACGCGCAGTATGACCAGATGACAGGCGCCCCGCAGGTGGGCATGGAATTCGATGACGAGGGAGCCAAGATTTTTGAGCGGATTACGACGGCAAACGTGGACCGTTTCCTGGCCATCGTGCTCGATGGCGACCTCTATTCGGCGCCGCGCATCAACGAACCCATCTCGGGTGGCCGCTGCCAGATTAGCCGTCAGGGCGGGTTTCCACTGGACGAAGCGCAGCGACTGGCCAGCGTGCTCGAGAACCCGCTTCAGGCTCCCGTGCACGTGATGGAAACGCGCAGTGTGGATCCGACGTTGGGCCGAGACTCGATTGCGAGCGGTGTTCGCGCGGCGGTGATTGGAGCAGTGGCGGTCATCATCTTCATGGCGGTCTACTATCTGGGGGCGGGCATGGTCGCCAACACGGCGCTGCTGATGAACATCCTGATCACGATCGGCACGCTCGCGATGTTTGGATTTACCCTGACGCTGCCAGGAATTGCGGGTGTCGTGCTGACCATTGGAATGGCGGTGGACACCAACGTGCTGATTTACGAACGCGTGCGCGAGGAGCTGGCCGCGAACAAGGGCTTGCGCGCCGCGATTGCGGCGGCGTACACGCGGGCGTTTCGCGTCATCTTCGACGCGCACTTCACGGCCATCCTCACCGGCGTCATCCTGGTTACGATGGGGAGCGGTCCCGTGAAGGGGTTCGGCGTCACCCTCATCATCGGTTTGTTGGCCAACCTGTTCTCCGGCGTGTTCGTGACACGGCTCGTCTTTGACTGGCTGGTGGCGAAGGGTTGGATGAAATCGTTCCAGATGCTGCACGTGTTCCGTCACCTGCCGCATATCAATTTTCTCGGAGTGTGGAAGGTGGCGTTTGCGCTTTCTTGGGCGCTAATCATCGCCGGCATGGCCATGTTCTTCCACCGGGGCGGTGGCGACGTTGGCGCGGGTGAAGTGTATGGAATCGATTTCAAGGGCGGCGATACGGCGACGCTGGGATTCACTCCGGCCCACCGCGTCGATGCCGACGATATCCGTCACACGTTGGAACAAAACCATTTCGAAGAGGCCTACATCCAGTACGAACACGACATGACCGGCGGCGGCGATGTCTTGGCGCTGCGATTGCCCGAGGGCAAGACGGACGAAGTGGTCAAGCTCCTCAAGGACAAGTATCCCGAGGCCCAGTTTAGAACTCTCAGCCACGAGCAGGTCGGGGCCGTTGTCGGCAAGGAACTGGTCAAGCAGGCGTTGTGGGCGGTGGCGTGGTCGCTGATCGCCATCATGTTGTACATCGGCTTGCGTTTCGGGGAAATCTCGTATGGGCTGGGGGCGCTGGTCTCGTTGATCCACGACGTGCTGATGACGGTGGGATTGTTCTGCCTCTGGCCGTGGCCGCATCGGACGTTCTCGATGCCGGTGGTGGCAGCCGTGCTGACGTTGATTGGTTATTCGATCAACGACACCATTGTCGTGTTTGACCGGATCCGCGAAAACCGGAAACTCACCGGCGGGCGCCTCAACTATTTCGACCTGATCAACCGCAGCGTGAACGAGACGTTGTCGCGAACGATCCTGACGGCGGGCACGGTATTCCTGTGCGCGATCGCGCTGTACGGGTTCGGCGGACGGGTGCTGAATGATTTTGCGTTCTGCTTCGTGGTGGGCGTGCTGACGGGGACGTATTCGTCGATCTACATCGCCAGCCCGGTGGTGCTGTGGTTCCATCGGCAGGAAGCCGCCAAAGCAAGCCGCGCCGTCGAGAAGAAGCCGCAGCCGGCCAAAGCATAGGGCTGTTTCGTGACGAAGCGCTGGGTCATCGCGAAACCCGAGCCAGCGCTGGCAGAAGCGCTGGCTGGTGAATTACACCTCGCGGTGGCGCTGGCACAGGTTCTCATCAATCGTGGGTATGGCGATGCCGACAAGGCGTCACAATTCCTCAATCCGCAACTTCGTCAGCTTGGCAATCCCTTCGATTTGCCCGAGATGGCGGCGGCCGTCGACCGGATTCTGCTGGCGATCGAAAACAAAGAGCGCGTCACGATCTACGGCGATTACGACGTGGACGGCGTCACGTCGAGCGCGTTGCTGCAGCTTGTCTTGCGGGCGGCGGGCGCGACCGTCACGAATTTCCTGCCGCATCGCATGGATGAAGGCTACGGTCTGACCCAGGACGGCATTGCGCGCTGTTTAAAGGAGCACCAGCCGCAGTTGCTCCTGGCGGTGGATTGCGGAACCAGTTCGGTGCCCGAGATCGCGGACCTCAAGAAACGCAAGGTCGATACAATCGTGCTCGACCATCACGAACCGGCGGAGAAACTGCCGGATTGTGTGGCGCTGGTGAATCCGAAAATTGTGGCCGCGAATCGTATTCGCGGAGGGGGAGAGTCGCCGCGAAATAGTTTCGCGGCTACAACCCCCTTGGCCAGCGTGGGGGTATCGTTCAAGCTGGCGCATGCGCTGTTGAAACGCGACCGGCGACTCTCCGAGCAGATCGATTTGCGCGAACACCTCGACCTCGTCGCGGTCGGCACCGTGGCCGACGTCGTGCCGCTGATCGGGGAAAACCGCATTCTGGTGAAGGCGGGGCTGGAACGTCTCCCGCACACGCAGAAAATCGGGCTGCGCGCCTTGATGGACGTGGCCGGCGTGCCGGATGAGGTGAGCCCGTACCACATCGGGTTTCGTATCGCTCCGCGCCTGAACGCGGCTGGCCGGCTCGCCGACGCGATGGCTGCGTTGGAATTGTTGCTCACCGACGACCCATCGCGCGCGAAGGAACTGGCGACCCTGCTTGACAATCACAATGCCGAGCGCCAACGCATCGAGGAACGGATGGTGGATGAGGCCATGGCCATGGCGCGCGCGCAGGTGCAAGACCGGGTGCTCGTGCTGGCCAGGGAAGGCTGGCACGTCGGTGTCATCGGCATCGTGGCGTCGCGCGTCCAGCAGGAATTCTACAAACCCACGGTCGTGATCGGCATCGAGGACAAACTGGGGAAGGGATCGTGTCGGAGCGTCACGGGATTCTCGATTGTCGACGCGCTGCGCCATTGCGGGTCGTTGCTCGAGCGGTTCGGCGGTCACGAGATGGCCGCGGGGCTCAGTGTGAAGGCCGGCAACATCGATCCATTGCGGCAGAAACTCAATGAGTTCGCCGCGAAGACGCTGAAAGACGACGACCGGCGCCAGCGCGTGAAAATCGACGCGGTCGTTGCGCTCGACGATTTGGACGCGGACTTTTTCGAGCAACTGGCGCGATTGGAGCCGTGTGGCCCGGAGAATCCGACGCCCGTGTTTGCCGTCGAGGGCGTGCAGTCACGCGGCGCGCCGCGGGTGGTGGGCAAGAATCACTTGCGCTTCAACGTGACGGATGGCGATACGACCGCGCAGGCGATCTGGTGGGGCCGGGGCGATTTCGAGTTGCCCAAGGGCAAATTCGATGTGGCGTTCACGCCCGAACTGAACGAATTCCGCGGCGTGGAAAGCGTGCAGTTGAAGGTAAGGGACGTCCACTCGCCAGCGGACTAGGCTGCTTTGGCAATGCGGCCGCTCTTGATGCAATTGGTGCAGGCTTTGACCTTGCGACGAACGCCATCCACAACGGCGTGAACGACCTGCAGGTTCGGCTTGAACAGACGCGGGGTCACGGCGGTGATGTGCTGGCCGATACCGCCCGTTTTCTTTGCCTGACCGCGGCGCAGGATATGATTCCCGGGCACGCCGCCCTTGCCACAAATTTCACAACGTCGAGACATGATGATAATTCCCTTTGCTTTTTAGGAGGGGTGTACAATAGCCAAAGAGAGGTGGCTTCGCAAGGGTAAACTTGACCGTCGACATCAACCGCGCAGCTTACCGGTAATCAGTGGCACGAGGTCGGCGATTTTCACCCGTTCCTGCTTCATGGTGTCGCGGTCGCGGATGGTGACGGTGTCGTCCTGGAGGGTCTGGCCGTCGACGGTGAGGCAATAGGGCGTGCCGGCCTCGTCCTGGCGACGGTAGCGGCGCCCGACGGCGCCCTTTTCGTCGTAGAAGGCGGACATGTGCTTCTTGAGGGCACGGAAAATCGCCTCGGCCTTCTCCGGCATGCCGTCCTTGCGGACCAGCGGGAAGACGGCGACCTTGGTCGGGGCCAGACGAGGATGGAAGCGCAGCACCACGCGCGGCTGCATCTGGCCCTTTTCGTCGGGGGCCAGGTCCTCGTGGTAGGCGTCGCAGAGGAAGGCTAAGGTCGAGCGGTCGGCGCCGGCGGAAGGTTCGATGACGTAGGGGATGAAACGCTCCTTGGTCTCGTCGTCGAAATAGGAGAGGTCGCGGCCGGCGGCGGCGGCGTGGGCCTTGAGGTCGAAGTCGGTGCGGTTGGCGATGCCTTCGAGCTCGCCCCAGCCGAAGGGGAACTTGTATTCCACGTCGGTGCAGCCGCGGGCGTAATGGGCGAGTTCCTCCTTGGCGTGCTCGCGGAAACGGAGGTTCTCCTCGCGCAGGCCGAGGGCGGCATACCACTTTTTACGTTCGCCGACCCAGTGGCAGTACCAGTCCAGGTCGGTGCCGGGTTTGCAGAAGAATTCGATTTCCATCTGCTCGAACTC
>PLTX01000035.1 GCA_003164675.1 Verrucomicrobiota bacterium
CCAGTCAACGGGTGCAGGTCACCTCATCGCGCCATATCGCGTGATGTATGATGCCGATCACTCCCAAGACCACGAATGCGGCCACCAGCGAATAGGAAAACAGCGCCTCGCCTCTGACCACAGCCTGCGGATTGGATTGTCTCGACTCCATGCAGCCGACTTTGGTTACGCGAAGTAAAACATGGCCCATTGAATACAGCAAGACACTCGGAAGAACTTACTGTCAATTCGCTCTCCTCAAGAATGAGCGGTATTACCGCGCGGTTGCGTGGTGTAAACGCGCATATTGAACGTGCTGGATCGAATCCCGCCCCACCTCATCCACCCGCGTAAGTCCTTGTTTTTTGCTTGCTTTAACGTGACCCCGGAGGCCTCTAAGCTTGCCAAGCGGGTGATGTTGGAATAATATTCTGATGTGACCGCGACATTGCTAAAACAGGTGAAAGCTCTGTCAATCAATGAGCGGGCGGACTTGGCCCAGGTGCTCTGGGAGAGCTTGATCGACAGCGGCTACGATCCCCAACTCACTCCCTCCCAGCAGGCCAAGCTGGATCGCCGCCTCAAGGCCCACGCCAAAAATCCTGACGATGTTGTCCCGTGGGAAGCCGTCAAAGCCAGCCTCGACGCGAAGTACGGCAAACCGTGAAGAAACACCGGCTCGTCCTTCGACCCGAGGCACGTCGCGAGTTGGAACAAGCGGTTGAATGGTACGAGACGCAACTTCCGGACTTGGGCCGCCAATTTCGTGGTGAAGTTTATCGCACCTTCGACACCATCATTGCCCGCCCTGAGCTCTATCCAAAATCCCATGGCACCGCGCGAAAAGCAGTGCTTCGGCATTTCCCGTTTCTGGTTTTCTACTTGGTGGAAACCAAGCAGATTGTCGTCGTCGCCGTCTTCCACGCGAAACGGGACCCGGCCGATATCGCTAGCCGGGCCTGACCACATCCACCCGCGTAAGTCCTTGTTTTTTGCTTGCTTTCGCAAATGGCCCCGCTATCTTCTCCGCCAAAGAAAGGGGTGGGGACCTCATCATGTATCTGAAGAGCATTCAGCTCATCGGCTTCAAGTCGTTTGCTGAAAAGACAACGCTCGAGTTTTTGCCGGGCGTAACCGCCATTGTCGGTCCGAACGGCTGCGGCAAATCCAACATCTCCGACGCCATCCGCTGGGTGCTCGGCGAACAATCGGCTAAGGCGTTGCGCGGCAGCGAGATGGCCGATGTGATCTTCAATGGCACCGACGGCCGCAAGGCCATCAATCTCGCCGAGGTCAGTATGACCTTTGCCGAGGTCGACCCGTCGACCCTGTCCCTTCCCGGCGTCAATCTCGATTTCACCGAGGTCACCATCACCCGCCGCGTCCACCGCGACGGCAACGGCGAGTACTTCATTAACAAGACGCCCTGCCGACTCCGCGACATCCAGAGCCTGTTCATGGACACGGGCATCGGCCGTTCGAGCTACTCGCTCATGGCCCAGGGCCAGATCGACCAGATCCTCAGCGCCCACCCCGAAGATCGCCGCACGATCTTCGAAGAAGCCGCGGGCATCAACAAATACAAGCACCAGAAGAAAGAGGCGCTCCGCAAACTCGAGTACACGGAAGCCAACCTCGTCCGCATCACCGACATCATCAAGGAAGTCAAACGCCAGATCATCTCGCTCCAGCGCCAGGCCGGCAAAGCCCGCCGCTACAAGGAGTTGTTCGACCAACTCAAGGCGGTCGATACCCGCCTCGCCCGCCACAAGTACGATCTTCTGCACGCGGAACTCTCCGATCTGGAGTCCCAGATCACCAATTTCGTCCAACAATCCGACGCGTTCTCCGCCCAGATCGCCGAGAAGGAACAGCAGATCGCCGATCTCCGCCGCTCGCTCAGCGAAATCGAGCGCGCGATCAATGACGCCGTTGCCCGCGATCACGATCTCAAGAGCGAGTCCGACCGTCATCAGCAGCGCATGACGACCGATGCCGAGCGCATCGTCGAACTCGAACAGCTCATCGAGAACCATCACCGCGAGACTGCCGGCGCCGAGGAAAAAATCCTCGTCCAGGAAGAGCTATTAAAGTCCCTCAACGCCGAGTTCGAGCAAATCGATTCCCTTCTCGCCACCGAGCAGGCGAAACTTCAGGCGCAGCAGGCGGCGGGACGGCAACTGGACGCCGAGTTGTCGCAGAAAAACGCCGCGTCCAACAACGCCAAATCGGCGCTCATCGATCTCGAGAGCGCGATTGCCCGCAGCCGCAACGAACTCGCCGCCCTCGACCAGAAGAAGAAATATGACGTCGTCCGCGCCGGGCGGCTCTCGACCGAACGATTGCAACTCGAAGACCAGCGCCGCGCCCTCGACCAGCGATTGGAGACGTACAACGACGGCCTGGCCGAACTCCGCGGCGGCGTCAATGTGCTCCGCGGGGCCCTCACCGCCAAACAATCCGAATTGCAAAACACCTCGTCGTTGCTCGTCGCGGCGACCAACCAACATCACGTCGCCGCATCCGACGTATCCAGCAAGCGCGCGCGCCTCGAAGTGCTGCAACAATTCTTTGCGACACCCGATGGCCGCTCGACCCTTGGACAGATCCTCGAAGTCGAATCGCAATACGGCGCCGCCATTGAAGCGGCCCTGAACCACGCGATCCATACCATTTTGGCCGACGATCTCACCGCCGCGCGCCAGTTGCTCGCCAGCGGCCTGCAGAATCCAGCCGTCGTCGCGCCGGAATCGACGCCCGCAAACGGCGAACTGCCAGACAACGAACTGCCTCTCGGCACCATGGCGTGGGCCAGCGCGATCACGCGCGTGCGCGATGCGCGGTTTGAACCGCTTATCCGTTCCATGCTGGAATGGGTGATCGTTGTCGGTGATTTGGACGCCGCCCTGTCGTTGCGTCAGCAGCATCCACATCTCGCCGTGGCGACGGTTCAGGGAGAATTCATCGACGAACACGGCATCCTCAGCGCCGTCTCGAAGAGTCACATCGGCGAAATCAGCGCCCTCACGCAGGAAGTTGCGCAACTCACCGCGCAAGTATCCGGTCAGGAAACGTCCAAGGCCGAGTTGGAGCGCAACAAAGCCGCTCTCGAGACCGAACTTTCCGCTCTCCGCGCCGACCTTCACGCCAGGGAAGTCGCGCTCGCGTCGAAAGAGGGCGAACTCAACGCGCTGGCGACCGAAGGCCGCGACCTTGAGAGCAAGGTTCACACGGTCGTGTCCGAATTGCAGTCCATCGAGCAGCAGGACGCCGAGGAGAAGCAGCGCCGCGAAACCATTCTGGAAGGGTTGCGCGAATCGGAAGCGCGCCAGACCGAGCTCCAGCAGCAGGTCAGCGCCGCTCAGCGCGCGGTGGATGAATTGCTTGCCCGCAAAGAGCAGATGACCCTGCAGTTGACCGAGTTGCGCGTCAGCGTCGGCGGCATCGAGCACAAACGCCACGCCATCGAGAGCCAGCGCGAACCGATTGCGGCCCGCGTGCGCGACCTGCGGGAACGCATGCAGACCTGTGCCAGCGAAATCACCAGTTACACCGCCAGGATCCAACAGTTCCGCGCCGAGATCGCCGAGTCGGAAACCGCGATTGCGGAACTCGCCGTTGCCCGCGAGCAATCCCAGCAGCAGATCGCCGGGTTGCAGCACCAGCGCGGCGAAGTGGCCACCGGCATCGGGCAGGCCGAGGAAGAATTACGCGCCGTCCGCAAGCAGGCCAGCGAGGCGCAGTCGCAGAAATCGGGTCTGGAAATCCAACTCGCCCAGAAACGGATGGAAGCCCAGAACCTCAAGGACCGCGTCTGGCAAAAGTACCAGGTCAATGTCGATGATGTGCGCGGCGACACGATCAATATCACCATCGCCGATCAGGGGCCCGCCATCACCGAACAGGTGCCCATGCCGACCGATTGGGACGCCATCGAGCAACAGGTCGCCGAGATGCAATCGAAGCTCGACGCGATGGGGCCTGTGAATGTCGAGGCGATCAACGAATTCGAGGAATTGGAAGAGCGCTACAAGTTCCTCTCGCAGCAGTACGAAGACCTCATCAAGGCGAAGGACCAACTCCTGCAGGTCATCACGAAGATCAACGTCACCACGAAGCAATTGTTCCAGGAGACCTTCGAGAAGGTGCGCGAGAATTTCCAGACGATGTACGCCGAGTTGTTCGGTGGCGGCAAAGCCAACCTGATCCTGCTCGACGAAACCGATCCGCTGGAAAGCGGCATCGAGATCGTCGCCAAGCCGCCCGGCAAGCAACTCCAGAGCATCACCCTGCTCAGCGGCGGCGAGCGGGCGCTGACAGCCATTGCGTTGCTGTTTGCGATCTACGCGGTCAAACCGTCGCCGTTCTGCGTGCTCGATGAATTGGACGCGCCGCTCGACGAATCCAACATCAACCGGTTCATCCGCATCATGCAACGGTTTGTGCAGCAATCGCAATTCGTCATCGTCTCGCACAACAAACGCACCATCGGCATGGCCGACGCGCTCTACGGCATCACGATGGAAGAGCACGGCGTGTCGAAGGTCGTCAGCGTGAAGTTCAGCCCGCGCGAGGAGACCACGCGCAAACAGACCGAGAAACAGCGCGAGGAACAGGAAGAGCGCATCGACGGTTCCGCCTCCGCCCCGGAATCGTTGGGGGCTACCGCGGACAAGGCCGCTTACGGGTTGCCTCCGCACGAAGAAGAGTTGCACAACGATCTGTTGGTGGAGAAAGAACAAACGATGGCTCCGATTGCCGAGACGGCGCCCGTCATCGCCGAAAACGAACCGACCCTCGGTCAGCCCGCTCCCGACGACATCAAGGCCGAAGTCCAGGCCGCCATCGCCGCCGCCGCCGAAGCCTCCGAGTCCGTCGAGCAAACCGTGGAAGCAGCCGCGCCGAAGCCTGTGGAGGACGAGCCGCCCGCCGCGCCGCAGTCGTAGTCACATGCTTTACGGGGCACGGCGGTTGTGCTACAACGCCGTCGTGCCCGTCGAATTCGATCTATTCGACTCCGCGTACAACGACGTGCTGGCGGCATCGAGCTACGTCGAACTCCGAGAGCGTCTCAACTTCTATAACTGCCAGAAATGCCCGCGCGGCAAGGCCCGCAACCACATCGTCATCGACCGCGGCAATCCCGATTCGAAACTCCTCATCGTTAGCGAGCGCCCCGGCGACAACGAAGACGTGATGGGACAGGCCTTCGTCGGGCGCTCGGGCGAATTGCTCGACAAAATCATGGCCAGCATCGGGCTCGATACCAACCGCGACCTGCTCATCGTCAATGTCGTCAAATGCAAGGCCGAGGTCGACCGCGCCCCCAGTTCGCAGGAGGTCGAGGCGTGCCTCCCGTATCTGCGCCGCCAGATCGAGTTGATGAAGCCCAAAGTGGTTCTCCTTCTCGGCGCAGTCGCATTGAAGTATCTTGTGAAAGATCGCGGCGACGAATTCTCGATGGAGAAAGAAGCCGGCAAGTTCTTCACCGCGCCGGATTATCCCGACATCCACTTCATGGTTCTCTACCATCCCGCCTTCCTGCTCCGCGATCCGACCAAGAAAGCCGTCATGTGGGAGCACGTCAAAAAGCTCCGCGCCTTTCTGCAAGAGCACAGCTGGGCCTAGGATCAAAACTGGAGGGCGAGGCTCCTGCCGAGCCGCTTCGGTCATCGAACGCCTGCTTCGGCTCGCCGGGAGGCTCGCCCTCCATGGCTCAATACGAACGAGAAAACAATTGGCAAGCGGGCCACTTGCCCTACAATTGAATCGCCATGTTAGAAACCGCAATCGAAGCGGCCAGCGAAGCCGCAAAACTCTTGAAAAAGAATTTCGGTTCGGCGCTGAACGTTAACCAGGCCACCCAGCACGATATCAAGCTGGAGATCGACGAGCTGTCGCAGCAACTCATTGCCCGGATCATTCTCGCGGACTATCCGGACCACTGCATTCTCGGTGAGGAATCTTCGGCCGGTAATCCGCGCGCGGACGTGCGTTGGGTCGTCGATCCGCTCGACGGGACGGTCAATTACTTCTACGGCATCCCGCATTATGCCGTGTCCATCGCGGCGCAGGAACGCCGGGGCGACGACCAATGGGAAACCGTCACGGGCGTGGTGCTGGAGCCAGAGCTTGACGAATTGTTCGCCACCGAGAAGGGCAAGCCGGCCATGTTGCATGGCCGGCCCATCCACGTCAGCAACCGCACCCAACTCTCCGAAGCAATCGTGGCAATTGGCATTTCCAAGAGTCTCGACGCGATGAACCGCGGCGTTCAGGATTTCGGGCGAATGATCTACCAGGTGCGCAAACTGCGATTGACCGGCTCGGCGGCGCTGGACACGGTGTACGTGGCGTGCGGCCGTTACGATGGGTGCATCGAGTACAGCATTCGGCTCTGGGACATTGCCGCAGGCCAGCTCATCCTTGAAAACGCGGGCGGGCGCGTCGAGAGCAAGACGGCGACCGAACCGCATTCGTTCGACGTGCGAATGTGGAACGGGAAAATCCCGATCGACGAACTCGGATTGGCGCCGCTGTAAACATCTTTGCCTCTGCGGGTCCCACCAGCACAGTTGCATCCCGTTGTGCGACCGCTGGTAACCGCGATGAAGAAAGCCCTCGTCAACCTCTTCGGGCATGTCGTGAAATACGCCGTGCCGATCCTGCTGCCGCTGTTCGCGCTCGTGTCGTGGCTGTTCCTACGCTGAGGAACCGCCGTCGAGACCGTCTCAGCGACTACCGCAACATGAGCGGCTCGGTCTCGAATTCGTCAATCCCATTGCTACGAATGGACGGGCGTGAAGGTAGCCGATTTGCTCCGCTCCCGTTTCCATCGCTGCCGCAGATGTCGCCCGTATGTTCGGCGGCTTGGAGCAACTCTTCCTCCGTCCACGGCGCGCCTCTGGGGGAACGACAGTTCGGGAGAGCGCCCATCCGTTTGAGCAACTCATCCTTGGCGGCGGCTTTCTGGTAGCCTTCGGCGGGCTCGATAATGCCCTTCGAGAGCAATTCCAACAGCGAATCGTTCAGCGAGCACATGCCTTCTTTGCGGCCCATTTGGATGAAGCTGGGAATCTGCTGCAGTTTGCCCTCGCGAATGTTCGCGGCCAGGGCGTAGTTGCTCATCATGATCTCCAGGGCCGCCACGCGTCCGCCCCCCTTCCGTTTGCACAACGCCTGGGAAATGACCCCGCGCAGTCCCTCGGCGAGGCTGCACCGAACCTGCGGTTGTTCATCCGCGGGAAATTGATTGATTAACCGGTCGACCGTCGTGTGCGCGCTATTGGTGTGCAACGTGCCAAATACCAAATGCCCCGTCTCGGCGGTTTCCATCGCAATGCGCACGGTCTCCAGGTCGCGCATTTCGCCCACGAGAACAATGTCGGGATCTTCACGCAGCGCCGCCCGCAACGCCCGCTTGAAGCTTTCGGTATGCGAGTGCACCTCGCGCTGGTTGATGAGGCACTTCTTGTTGGCGTGCACAAACTCAACGGGATCTTCGATGGTAATGATGTGGTCGGATCGATGCTCGTTAATGAAATCAATGATCGCCGCCAGCGTGGTGGATTTGCCGCTGCCCGTCGGTCCTGTCACGAGCACGAGGCCCCTCTGCAAGAAGCACAGCTTCTTGACCGAATCCGGAAGCCCCAAGTCCTTAAACCCAAGTATTTTCGGTGGAATCAGACGGAAGACGCCGCCAATCCCTCTTCGATCCACGAAAATATTGCACCGAAACCGGGCCACGCCGGCCAGGTCGTACCCGAAATCTGTATCGTGGGTCTGTTCCCATTCGACGCGGTTGCGCTCGGGCATTATCTCATAAATGAGCGCCTTTACGGCGTCAGTCGTGAGAATCTCCTTGCTGAATGTGGCGATCGAACCTGATATCCGAAACGTCGGGCAATTCCCACTGGATAAGTGAAAATCCGAAGCCCCTTGGACCACCATGGCTTGGAAGTATTTATCTAATGCAGGCATGGATTCCCTAGTAGCAGGGCCAGTGCCATGAAATCTTGCGGTAACCCACGCTTTTCGGGGAACCCAAGCCAGAGACTGCTTGTCAGATACTGGTGGACGGTGGTACCATGGCCGCCACTTGGAGATCGGGCGATGTATAAAGAATTTTACGGACTGCGCGAATACCCGTTCAATATGACGCCGGATCCGCAGTTCCTCTTTCTGAGCCGCCATCATCGCGTCGCCCTCGACGTATTGTTGTACGGCATCAGCGAACGAAAAGGGTTCATCGCGATCACCGGAGAGGTTGGCGCGGGGAAAACCACCCTCTGCCGCGCCCTGCTGAATTCGCTCGATGCCAAAACGAAGACCGCGCTGATCCTCAATCCAACCCTGTCCGACTCCCAGGTGTTGCGGGCCATCACCGACGAATTTCGCCTGCAGCCCGCCAAGACCACCAAGAAGGATTTGTACGACGCAATCAACGCATTCCTGTTGCGCGAGTTGGCCGCCAACCACAATGTCGCGTTGATCATCGATGAAGCCCAGAACCTCAAACCGAGCGTGCTCGAGCAAATCCGGTTGCTCTCCAACCTCGAAACCGAGAAGGAAAAGCTCCTCCAGATCGTTCTCGTCGGGCAGCCCGAATTGGCGGAGATACTGGACCGCGAGAGTCTGCGTCAGCTCAAGCAGCGCATCTCGTTGCGCTATCACGTCGCATCGCTCGCTCCCGAGGAAATCGGCGAATACATCGACCACCGGCTGCGCATCGCCGGTAGCGATGGACGCATCCAATGGGCGCCGGAAGCGTTGACCTTCATCTACTCCTACTCGCGCGGCATACCTCGCCTGATCAACGTGCTCTGTGACAAGGCGCTGCTGTCCGGCTACATCGCCGAAACCTTCGTCATCGACGCAACAAACATCCGCCGCGCCATCGAGGACACCGAGTGCCGGCTTCCCACGAGCGCGACGCAACAGACGACGGAGGTCGTCGCCGGATGAGCCTGGTCCACGAGGCGCTTCGCAAAGCCGAGCGGGAAAAGCAACGCAAAGCCGGCACCGTGCTGGGCGCGCCGCCTGCGCCTCATCCACCTGCTCCGCCACAAGCGGTTCAGGCCGCCGCCCCGGCCCCATTCGCCGCCGCCCCAATCTCTCCCGCAGGACACGAACTGGCTCCCCTCCCGCAGATGCCCGTCGAGGAGCAACCCCGGGAAACCAATCATTTTCTTCTGCCCGCGCTGATTGGTTGCGTCGCGATTGTTGCCATCATCGCCATCGTGTTTCTGGTGAGTAACTTTTCTTCGGTGCTCCGCCAAACGAAGGAAATTACACCCCCGGCCAGTGCATCGGCGGCTCCGGCTCCCGTTGCGCAATCAACCGCGCCGCCCGATTTACCGGCGACTGCGCCATCCGTCGCGCAACCGACAGCCGATTCCGCGACGACGCCAGCTGTCCCACCAACCACAGCGCCACCCATCGATGAATCGAAATACAAAATCAGCGGCATCATGAAAGATCCCGATGGCAAACCCATGGCCGTGATCAATGGACGCGCCGCCTACGAAGGCTATTACGTCGATGGCGCCACCGTCGAGAAAATCGAGACCGACCGTGTGACGATCGACGTCAAGGGCCAGAAAGCCGTCCTGCGGTTGTTTTAGGCGGGCCCGACCGCTGGGCGAGTCGCAGTCCGTCCCCACCGTCTTGCGACCGTAGACACTCCACCGGACTGTCCTGCGCGTTCCCAGCACAATTGACTTTAACTTGCGGCGTCCTGCTGACACAGCAGAATCGCGGTCAACTTCTCTGTTTCGTGTGGTCACGCATTGCGCGCTGGATTTCACGGTCGGCCGTCTTGCGCTTCAGCGTTTCGCGCTTGTCAATCTCGCCCTTGCCTTTGCCCAGGCCGAGCAGGACTTTGGCAAAGCTCTTGGTGAAATAAATCTTCAGCGGGACCAGCGCCATGCCTTTGGCGTTGAGATGGCCGGCCAGCTTGTCGATTTCCTTGCGATGGAGCAGCAGCCGGCGTGGACGAAGTGGATCGACGTTGTACCGGTTGCCGAACTCGTACGGATTGATGTGCGCGTTGTACAACCAGCACTGCCCGCGCTCGACCCGCGCGAACGCCTCGTCAATGGATGCGCGCGCGTTGCGGAGGGATTTGACCTCCGTGCCCTTCAGTTCGAGGCCCGCTTCATAGGTCTCCGTAATGAAATAATCGCGGCGCGCCTTGTGATTCTGAATCGTCGGGACCATTGGCAGCGAGTATATCGGCTGCGCTGAGTCAATCCCAACTCAAAAACGTGTGGGTGCTACTCCGTCGGAACGCTGGGCGGCGCTTCGGGCACGACTTCCTCGCCTTCGCCGGCGAGTTCGTAGGCAAGCTTGCCTTCGCTGATTTCCTTCAACGCGATTTCGGAGAAATCCATGCGCGCATCCGTCTGCGTGAGCGGGCGATGCCCCTGCGCGAGTTGGCGCGCACGTCGCGACACCACGTTGACAAGCAACTCGGGGTTCGGAATGCGCTGCTGTGCCGGTTCGAGATATTTACTCTTCATCCGTAAAGGAATTGTGACTTTAGGGGAAACCGGTTCCATCGACAAGCCTTATTTTAGTGTTAAACGAGCCGCGACTGTATGGCAAACCGTCCGCACCGACAAGCCCTGTTTTTGCATACCCGCACCATTCGGAGGGTCGCCCTTCCGCACGACCGTCTCCCGATCGGAGGGCCACGCTTCGTCGTGGCCGAATTTGACAACCCCCCTCGATGGCGACCCCAAAAACCCGACCAATCAGCCCCAATACCGCCCCCGAAGGTCAAAACAAACCCATTTTTTGCAAAACAAAGCCACGTGTCATCCCGTCCCACCTTGCGTGTGCAAACACCAGCAGCGCAGCCAGATCCATATCTACACCCACCCCGGAAACGTTGGGTTTGTTTTGCCGTTTTTGTATACAGAGGGCTCTTCCCCCATTGACCATCTTCCCCTCTCCCTATTTCAAAGATCAATTACTTCCTATCGCACTACCGATATCATACCCAGATACCACAGTCAACCGAAAATCCGTCCAACGATTCCAGTCATCTCAACAAAAGCAAACACCCCCGCGTCTCCGCCCCCTTCGGAGGGCCACGCTTCGTCGTGGCCGAATCGCCCGGCTCACCCGCCATCTGCTCGGCCCACACACGTCGCATCGGTTCCCCTCGCCCTTGCCGTCTAAGGGGAGCCGAAAGCGGCACTAGCCGCTGAGACGCTCCGAATCCCCGGCCCGGGGTTCGGAGCAAAGAGTCAGGGTGAGGGTTTGTCAGCCCATAGGGCTCAACTCTACAGTCCGTAGCTTCTCGCTGACGTCGTGCGACGCGTGGAACAGAAAGCTCGCACCGACCGTTTACCCTGAGCAACGTCGAAGGGCTTGTCCTGAGCCCTGCGAAGGGCCAACTCGCCGACAAACCCAAGCAACTCAAAGACGAAATCTCCAGTTTACAGAACTGGCCCCAATCATTCCTGGTGCACCGTCACAGTTCATTTGACAGGCTGCCCCCTCACCTTAATCCTCTCCCCCGCAGGGGAGAGGAGACGGAGCGCGGTCCCCTCGCCCTTCTTAAGGGAGAGGGTCAGGGTGAGGGTTCGTTTTCCAGCCGTGACGCACCCCCATCAAATCAAATGCGTCGCAGCACTGATCCTTCACCATCCAAAAACAAGTTGCGAATTGTTCCAGACTGGTTTGGGATCGTTTTGATCGTCCTGAGAATCTATAACAAATCTAACCTTGTGTCTTGTGGGAAGAGCCCTGGTCCGAATGGTCGATGGATCCCAATTCCCCAGAGCATCCTTGTGTTCCAATAGAACTGTCAGCATTTCTCGAACGGCCCCAGTGCTATGCGGATGACGCCATAGTAAAGCATTGGCTTGAGGTTCCGCATCTTGCTTCTCCAACACCCCCGCAATGTTGCTTGCAACAGTTATGCGTTGGCTCAATCCAGCGCTGACACGCCACTCAATTGTATATTGAGTATTCGCGGGAACCACAACAGTCGCCATCCCAGCCCCCGGGTCTACTGAAACAGTGCCGCTTGCCACTGGTGTAACAGAAGAGACTGCTGCAACGGGAGGTTCATCTTCCTCAGAAGTTGAGGTCCGGCAGCCGACGAGGCTCATCGCAATGACTGGCAGCACAACGACAAATAACATCTTCATATGCAGGAATGTCTAACAATCCCCCGCGAACATACAAGTAAATTATACCCATGGGTTTTCGCAGGACACCGCCGGAGCGGTCTACCACGTGATGACACCGGGCAACGAGCGACGTACGTGCCGCCCCGCCCCTATTGTAGCCACGGCGCTCTGTCGCCGTGCCCGCTCCCGTTTGCCGGTGTAGCCGCGCCTTTTACCCCGACCTGCCCCGATTCCCAATCGGGGTTCCTAATCGGGGCTGCGAGGCGCGAATCCTTTCGTGGAGGGCGAACCTCCCGGAGCCGAAGCGTAGCGAAGACGCGACCATGTCGTGCCTGGGTCGCAAAGCCGCGCCGTCGCCGGCCCGATTGTAGCCGCGAAACTCTTTCGCGATCCGTCCTCGCCCCGCCCGCCGCGCCCCTTCGTGTAGCCACGCCGCTGTGTCGGCGTGCAACCTCCTCCGTACCCGCCCCACCCCGCCCCTCCTCGCCTTTCTCGGTCGTGTGTCTTCTGTCTTCCCCCTCGGCTACTTGGCTACTGGCTGCTCGGCTACCGGCCTCTCTCCCTCAACTCGCCGACAAACGGAAGCAACTCAAAGATGAAATCTATCGTTTACAGAGTTGACCCCAATGAGATACAATAATTACCGACTTTATGGAGGTCCCCGCCGGTCGGCGTGGCTCAGCCTCGGATCGTCAGGCGGCATCGACCTATGCATGTTATTATCGCAGCGGCAGGCTTGGCAGAGGCAGCAGAGCTTTTTGGGCTGCTGATTGTTGGTGGTATCCTGCTGGTTGCCGCTGGCTGTGTGGCGCTCTCATGGTGGAAGCATTCGCTGGTTGCCGTCATCATCGCTTTTGTTCTTGTTGCGGCGACGGGCGCGTTGACGCAGCCGTGGACTGTTATAGCTCCGCCCCCATCAGAAGACCCCGACGCCGCTTATTGGCTGGTCAGAGAGAGATTTGTTTCAGTTGTTTGGGCAGTACTTGTCATTGCAGCGGTAGTTTGTCTGGTCAGAGTGATTCGGCATCGGCGATTGAAGAAGATCGCAGCACAAAAGACCGCCTAATACCCCGCTGGAACCTGGGCTCAATTCCGTAATCTCTAGCTTTTCGTCGACGTAGCGCAGTTGGATCGGTACGACCTGCGCCATGGCCTGCCCCGACCCCCCCTTGGGGTTGTAGCCGCGCCTCTGCGAGGCGCGTTCCGCCCCGCCCCCGCCCCGCCTCCTTACTCATGCACTCAGGCACTTGCCCACTCAGACACCGCCTCCGCTCCGCCCGTTTACCCTGCCTGTGGTGAGCTTGTCGAACCAAGCAACGCCCGCCCTGAGCTTGTCGAATGGGTCGAAGGGCTTGTCCTGAGCTCCGCGAAGGGCCAACTCGCCGACAAACCGAAGCAACTCAAAGATGAAATGACCACAAATTTTATCACAGCGCCTGACTTACGATAGCGTTTGCAAGAGAAGGGATGGGGGATGCAACGCCAGCATACTTGGTACTTATCTTCAAATCTGTGGGTATCGCGCTTCTCAGGCGCGCGACCACCTCTTTATTGAGGTCAGCCACCCAATACTGCGTAGTAGCAAGCTCAGCGTCTTGGAGAATCCTCATTGTTTGTGACAAGAAGAAGCGGAAAGTGAGGTCCGTTTCCGGCAAGGAGTAACCGAGGATAAAAACGCGCTGTGCCATAAGAGGCTCGTTACCAGCACGCTGCCAAATCCGACGGACGATCTGATTCTGAAAATACTGGGTCTTCTCGGTTAATGGCGGAATCACCAAAGGTGTCTTGCCGGAAACTGCGGCGTCGAGCCCCTTATTCCGCTGAGATGAATCATCTTTCCACACGTCCACCGGCAGGCAATAAACCGGCTCGCCCGAGAATGACGTTGTACCCGAATAAAACCAGTTTACGGAGCCGTGCAATTTGAAGAGCTGAACCGTTTCCGGATCACCAGCAACCCCTTGGTCGCCCATAATCGGTGCAACCGGAGTAAGCGGAACGGGGTAGAGCCAGCTCCAAAACCATCTGCCTTCGGCCACCTCGCCGTTCGTAAACAAATACTGCCCCACAACGCATCTCTCTATCAGCGTATCATAGTTAAGTGTGATGACAACCGAATGGTTGCGGTGCCAGTATGAAACAAGCTTTCCAAACCAATCCGGCCACTGTTCCCTTGTGCCCCTTCGCATGGCTTCACGAATGATCCGAGCGACTTCTTGAACAACGTCTAAGAGCGTGTGTTGAAAGTGGGGCCGGTGGTGTTTTTTTCTTCCGGATAGACCCGGGATTTGATTTTAGCTTGGGATGCAATCCATCCCCAGTTATCCCAGCAGTCTGACCGACAAACAGTGGTGCCTGATCACGGACTTGGTGCCTGCCTTTGGCGGGTTCGGTCGCCCACCGGTTCACCAGCGGCGTCTCATCGTAGATGCCATTTTGTATGTGGTTTGTGCCGGTTGTCCGTGGCGGATGTTGCCCCACGATTTTGCCCCGTGGCCCACGGTCTACGGGTACTTTCGTCGGTGGCGTCGCCAAGGAATCTGGCAACGCATTCATGATGTCCTCGTCATGATCGTGCGCGGCGCTGCCGGCAAGCACACCAACCCGACCGCCGGCATCATCGACAGCCAATCGGTCAAGGTGGCCGACCAAGCCGGAGAACGCGGTTTCGATGCAGGGAAAAAGATTCGGGGCCGCAAACGGCATCTGCTGGTCGATACCTTGGGACTGGTCCTGGCGGTCGCGGTCACGCCGGCGGCGGTGCAAGACCGCGCTGGGGCACGGTTGCTGTTGGCGTTCCTCAGCCACTGTTTCTGTCGGTTGCGCGTGATTTGGGCCGACGGAGGATACACGGGCACATTGATTGAGTGGCTCTGGCAGTTGCGCTCCGAGCGCCGCATCCGATTGGAAATTGTCAATCGGTTGACTGACCAGCGCGGGTTTCAGATCGTGCCCAAACGTTGGATTGTGGAGCGGACCTTCGGCTGGCTGATGAAATACCGGCGGCTACGCTGTGATTATGAACAACTCACTGCTACCAGTGAAGCCATGATTCACATAGCCATGACCCGCCTGATGTTGCGCCGATTGTATCCTTGAATCCCACTATTGATACACGCTCTCAGAACGTGTTTGAAAAATCGG
>PLTX01000099.1 GCA_003164675.1 Verrucomicrobiota bacterium
TCATTCTCACGGAGTCACGACAGACTATCATCGGAGCGTTGACGCTTCACGGCCAGAATGGTAATCTTTCAAAAGCGTACTGCTGCGAGGCGGTGCGCCCTCTGGGATTGACCATGAGGAACGTGTTAAACGAGAACGTGTTGGTGCTCAACCGCCTGTGGCAGGCGATCAACGTCTGCACGGTGGAGCGGGCGTTCATGCTCCTGTACATGGGCCACGCCGAGGTCGTCGTCGAGGATGACGGCAACTTCCAGACCTTCGATTTCCACGAGTGGCGCGAATTCAGTCAGGGACACCACGGCGAGGACGTCGTCCACACCGTATCCTTCAAGATCCGTGTGCCACGGGTGATTCTCCTGCTGTTTTTCGACCGGCTTCCGCACAAGGAAGTGAAATTCACGCGGCATAACATTTTCGAGCGCGATCACAACACGTGCCAGTATTGCGGGAAGCATTTTGATCGGCGCGAATTGAACCTCGACCACGTCATTCCACGCGACCGCGGCGGGACGACCACGTGGGAGAATATTGTGTGCGCGTGTATTCCCTGCAATACGCAGAAGGCCAACCGCACGCCGACCGAGGCGGGCATGCACCTCATCAAGAAGCCGAAGCGTCCGAAGTGGCGTCCGTTCGTCAACGTCACCATCACCACCGTCGCGCACGATAGCTGGAAACACTTCCTCGACCTCGCCTATTGGAACGTGGAGTTGGGCGAGGACGCGGGGTAAAACGCGCCGCGAACAGCCTGAAGCATCGATCTCCCAGTTTAATCTCGCTTCGGTAGTTCGGCTTTGTCGCTGTACTATTCTGGTTGTTCCCCGACCGTACACCGGTGATTGGCAGTGTGCCTTGCCGGTTGTAGCGGCGTTTCTGCGAAGCGCCGCTACAACAGGCCCCGGCAACGACCTTGCGCTTTGACACCCCTGTGGTTCGGGGATAATATTCTGTTTGTGGCTTCGAAGCTGGATCAACTCAAAGTTGTGCTGCGCTCGGGTGGACGCACGCTGGTGGCGTACTCGGGCGGGGCGGACAGCGTGTTGCTGGCGAAGGTCGCGCATGACGCGCTGGGCGGCGATGCGCTGGCCGTGATTGCGGATTCGCCGAGCCTGCCCCGGCGCGAGTTGGAAGAGGCGCTGGAAATCGGAAAGCAGTTCGGCTTTCCCGTGCGCGTGATCAAGACCAACGAGATGGCCGACGCGAATTACACCAGCAATCCGTCGAACCGCTGCTATTTTTGCAAGGGCGAGTTGTTTGAGAAGTTGACGGAGATGGCGCGGCGCGGACGCTGGCAGACGATCGTCTATGGCGAGAACGCCAGTGACGCGGGCGATTTTCGGCCGGGCGCCGTGGCGGCCCGGGAATATCAGGTGCGCGCGCCATTGAAGGAAGTGGGGATGACGAAAGAGGAGATTCGAGAACTGTCGGTGGAACTGGGTCTGCCGACGGCGACCAAACCGCAGATGGCATGTCTGTCGTCGCGGATTCCGTATGGAGAGCAGGTGACAGACGAGGCACTCCAGATGATCGAGGCGGCGGAGAACATTTTGCGCGATGCGGGGTTTTATGAAGTACGCGTTCGCCACCACAAGAACGTGGCGCGCATCGAAGTGGGGGCCGAGGAGTTTTCGCGGTTTCTGGAAGGGGAGGTGCGCGAGTCCGTGACCCGCGCCCTGAAACGGATCGGCTATGCGTATGTCACATTGGATCTGCAAGGCTACCGGCGTGGCAGCGCGAACGAAGTAGTCGCCAAACCAAAGGAGGACTGAGTTGTGAAACGTAACGTCGTAGCCATGGGGATTGGTTTTGTCGGCGCGGTCATGCTGCTGGCGGGTTGCGGTCGGGACCAGAAGTTGCAAGAGACGCAACAGCAGTTGACGATCGCGACAAATGAGCTCGCAACCGCGCGGGCCGAGGCGATCGAGATCAAAGCGCAGATGCAAGTGAAAGTCGATGAGTTACAGCGGAACATCTCGAAGTTGACCGGGGAGAAGACCGCGACCGAAAAGAAGATGGAATCGCTGAAGGCCGACCTGGAGCAGAAACTGGCGGAGCAGCAGTCAAAGGTCCACTTCCTCGAAATAGACAAGGCGAACATGACGACGGAGCTGAAGGCCCTGAACGACCAGATTGCGGACGTTAATCAGAAACTGGCGGAGTTGACAAAGACACACGCGCAGACAGTCTCGCATCTGCAAGCGATGCGCGAGGAATACGTCAAGCTCACGACGGAAAAGGCCGCGCTGGAAACCAGGTTGCATGATTTGAAGGCGTTGAAGGAACAGATTACCGTGGTCAAGCAGGAACTGCATCAGAAGAAGGTTGAGGAACTTCGGCGGCTGGATCGGGCAGAGTTCGCCATGGGCAACCACGGTTATTTGCTGAAGGGCGGTTCGTGGGTCGTTGAACGCACGCCGGGCAGTTATCCGCTGAACCAGGATCTTTACCGCGAACAATGACTGACAAACCACAAACGCTGCGTATCGCCAACCGCGATTTCAACTCGCGCCTGATCCTGGGCACGGGCAAGTTCGCTTCGGGGGAAATCATGGCGTCCGCCCTCGAAGCGAGCGGCGCGGAACTGGTGACCGTGGCGTTGCGGCGCGCGGACTTGTCCGGCCAGCGCGACAAATTCGCCAATATCCTGACGTTTATCGATGCGAAGAAATACGTGTTGCTGCCGAACACCAGCGGCGCGCGCAACGCCGAGGAAGCGTGCCGGCTCGCGCGTCTGGGCCGGGAGGCGACGGGCTCGACCTGGCTGAAACTCGAAATCCACCCCGACCCGCGCTACTTGTTGCCGGATGCGGTGGAGACGTTGAAGGCGGCGGAGGTCTTGGTGAACGAAGGCTTCACCGTGCTGCCGTACATCAATGCCGACCCTGTCCTCGCAAAGCGGCTCGAAGACGCCGGTTGCGCAACGGTGATGCCGCTCGGTTCACCCATCGGCAGCGCTCGCGGCATCGAAACGCGGGCGAGCATTGAGATCATCATTGAACAGGCGACGGTGCCCGTTGTGGTCGATGCGGGGATGGGCGCTCCGTCGCATGCGGCCGAGGCCATGGAAATGGGCGCCGATGCTGTCCTGGTGAATACGGCGATTGCGATTGCCGCCGACCCCGAACGGATGGCGGAAGCATTCAAGGCTGCCGTAGCGGCAGGCCGTGCTGCGTACGAGATTGGTTTGGCGGTGAAGCGAACAGAGGCCGAAGCCACGAGTCCGCTAACGGGATTCCTGAATGAGCCATGAGCTTCGCCTCTGAGTTTGACAGCCTCTCGCTGGTGGAACTGTCCGCGTTTGGCCAACACGCGATGGCGGCCGATGTGGAAGCGGCGCTGGCGCGGAGCGAAGCCAGCGGGAAACGACTTTCGCTGGCGGATTTCGCGGCCTTGATTTCGCCGGTCGCGTCCCAACCGACATACCTCGAAGCGATGGCGCGGCGATCTCACGATCTGACCGTGAAACATTTCGGGCGGGTGATGCGGTTTTTTGCGCCGCTGTATCTCAGCAACGAGTGCATCAATATCTGCAAGTACTGTGGTTTCTCGCGCGACAACCCGATTCTGCGGGTGACGCTCACATTGGACCAGGTGGCGACGGAAGCGCGGTATTTGCGCGAGCAGGGCTTTCGTCACATTCTGCTCGTGGCAGGGGAGCACCCGCATTTTGTGTCGGACAATTATCTGCGCGATTGCGTGGCGCGGTTGCATCCCGAATGGCCGAGTATTTCCCTGGAGGTCGGGCCACTGGAGACCGAGCAGTATACGCCGATTGTGCAGGCTGGCGGCGAAGGACTCGTGATATATCAGGAAACGTATGACCGCAGGGTGTATGACGCCATGCACGTCAGCGGGCCGAAGAGGGATTTCGATTGGCGGGTGGAAACTCCCGAACGCGCGTATGCAGCGGGGTTCAAGCGACTCGGTATCGGGGCGCTCCTCGGTTTGGCTCCGTGGCGCAATGAAGCCATCGCGCTGGCGGCGCATGCGAAGCACTTGCTGAAGAAATGTTGGATGGCGCAATTGACGATCAGCGCGCCACGGTTGAGGCCGGCGGCCGGCGAATTTGAGCCATTGGTAAACATGAGCGACCGCGAGCTGGTGCAGTTTGTCTGCGCGCTGCGGATGGCGTTTCCCGAAGTCGGGTTGGTGTTGAGCACACGCGAATCGGCGAAGTTGCGCGATCACCTGATCCCGCTGGGTATCACCATGATGAGCGCCGGCAGTCACACGGAACCGGGCGGATACACAGGGCAGGGCAGGGAGAAGCTGCATGTGACCAAGGGCGGTCGGATGGTGAAGCCGGACCTGCCGATGATCCAATCCGAGGGGGAACACGCGACTGTGCAATTCCAGATCGCGGACGAGCGTTCACCAGCCGAGGTGGCGGAGCGGTTGCAACAACTGAAATACGAGCCGGTTTGGAAAGATTGGGAAGGCGCGTTGAATGAAGCCTGATCCGATCACAATTACTGCAAATGGGAAACGGGAGCGCTTGGATTCTGCCTGTTCCGTGGCGGAATTCATTGAGGCGCATGGGTGGAAGACGACACAGGTTGTCGTTGAAAGAAACGGAAGTGTTTTGGCCCGCAACGAGTTACGTACGCAGATGCTGGCAGATGGTGACTGCCTCGAAGTGATTGTGCCAGTGGCAGGTGGTTAGGACTTTGGTACTAGGAATCCACATGCGCCCTTAGCGGTTGTCAAATTCCTTCCCAGCCACCTCGGTGATGTGATGTCAAATTGCGTGTGTAGTATTCTCTCTATCAACACCTTGCTCCTTTGCAATCCGGGTAACAGGACGCTTCTGATTCCAATGCTCGTTACTGGTGACTTCCAGTAGCGCCTTGTTAATTGGCAAGCTAAGTAGTTCCAGCATGACATGTTCCGAAGATTCCCATGTGCTGCCCATTCGCCTGTCTTCTGGTTTGTCGGTCTGGTTCGGAGTGTCGGTTATGGTCGTGAAAAAAAAGTTGCAATCTAATTGGACAAACGATATTCTGTGCTTAAATACTAACTTGAAGATTCAGGAGTTTGCACGTTCTTCAGAGGGGTTCCCCACCCCCACCTCCTTGGCGTGCAACTCCTGAATCTCATTTTTACCCCTTTGCTCATGGTTTTTGTGTGCAAAACTCTCCCGAGGCATCGCGAAATTTGGCGCCAGCGACAAAAATGCACAGGGTCTCATACTCAAATGAGCTTGTGAGCACTCCACGACCTCTGACCACCGCATTAATGCTCTCTGTTTTCAGGCTGCTGTGATGTGTCAGGTACATTCTTGTACTTCTGAGCCTGAGTGACGAAGCGTTCACACAAGACGATTTCATCTTGGTTCTGCCGATTTTCTTTTCGCGGAGGCACGGCGAGCCCTTGCAGTCTCGGGTTCCGAAGGCTTGTGACGTCTCGCGTGCCCACGGAATCACCGAAGAGTTTGCGACGTGCGCGACTGGTTCTTGCCGGCTGAATTTGCTCCGCCGTTTCCGTTCGGCTTTCAAGCTTGCGTTTGCCATCACGTTCACCTACAAGCTTGATCCAGAGTAGTGGAAAGCCGCCGATTCTCGACTGCGAATTCTTTTCCGGAGAACAGAGTATGGGCCAGATTTTCGTCGACATCATCAGGACGATTGAGCGCACACCGCTGGTGCGACTCAACCGCATCATTGCGGGTCTCGACGCTGAGATTGTCGTCAAGTGCGAGTTCTTCAACGCGCTCGGTTCGGTCAAGGACCGAATTGGCGCCGCGATGATTGAAGCAACCGAGCGGGACGGGCTTATCGGCAAAGAATCCACCATATGCCCGGCGTCCGGAAAACAAAGGCAAACTCATCGTCACCGTGGCTGCGTCCACGGGCGAACGCTGCCTCAGCACCCCACTCGCCGCGGAAGCGCGTGCCGAAGTCGCCAGAAGCGCGTAATCCTCCGACAAACAATTAGATGAAGACCGCTCTCCTTTTTGCCGGGCAGGGCAGCCAGAGCGTCGGCATGGGGCGCGACCTTTGCGAAAGGCACGACGTCTGCCGTCAACTCTTCGCGCGCGCCAACGCCGTTCTGGGCCGCGATCTCCAGACGATTTGTTTTGAGGGGCCCGAGCAGGCCTTGACCAAGACCGACAACGCGCAACCGGGGATTTTTCTCACGAGTCTCGCCTGCCTCGAAGCGTTGAGATCACTCATCCCGGAGCTACAATTCGACGCCACCGCCGGTTTGTCCCTTGGCGAATTCACCGCGCTGACTGCCGCAGCCGCCGTGAGCTTCGATGACGGCTTGCGCATGGTGCAAATGCGCGGACGGTTTATGCAGGAAGCCTGTGATTCGACCAACGGGGGTATGGCGTCCATACTGAATCTGGACGATGCCGTGCTGGCCGAAGTCTGCCGCGAAGCCGATGTCGATATTGCCAATATCAATTGCCCCGGTCAGACCGTCATTTCCGGCGACAAGGACAACATTGCCAAAGCGGTCGAACTCGCCAAAGCGCGCGGCGCGAAGCGAGCCATCCCGCTGGTCGTCGCGGGTGCGTACCATTCCCGTTTGATGGAGGGTGCAAGGGTCAAGGTGGCCGATGCCCTCGCAAGTCTGCCCATGCAACTCCCGAGGGTTCCCGTCGTTTCCAATGTGACGGCGCGGCCGGCGGGAGGCGTCGCCGAGATCAAAGAACTGCTGGTGCGCCAGGTGACCTCGCCGGTTCGTTGGAGTGAGTCCATGCAATGGCTCGTCTCCCAGGGGTTCACCCGTTTCATCGAACTCGGCCCCGGTAGCGTCCTCAGCGGTCTGATGAAGCGCATCAATAGAGACGTTGAAATGCTATCCGTCAGCGACGGGGCAACATTGGAAGCAACGGCGGCCAAGCTGCGCGCGTAACGCGCCCTTCACAAGGAGAGCCGCGCCGCCACAGGAGACGGAGAGGATGATCGTCCTGCGTTGCGATCAAACCCCGTTGACCGCTGACGACATCGCTGTTGGTGGTCAGCGACAGTGGGCCCCGGTGCCGGGCATCGATGTCATTCGCTATTTTTAATCGATAGTTCGTTCTGGACTCGGCGTGGGAACCGTGCTATCGTCCGCGCGGTTGTTTCGTTCTTTGATAGAGTGTTGGTTTAACGACAGACGGAACGGCCGGATACCCTCGTCAGACTCGGGCATCCAGCCCTACAATCCGGAGGCACTTGGTCCGCTTTTGCTGCGCTCGGGGCGCGAGCGCTCTACCATTGGCAAACACGGCGACAGAGCGCCATGGCTACAACAGAGGGCCGTTTTCGACCTGTGTGGAGTTGTGAACGGCTCGGCGGGAGTTGCGCCGCCAGCAAATCCTCGGCGCGTCTCGTCGGACTCGGCTTCGCCCTCCAACGGCGCTGGCCCGGGGGGAAGGGTTCCAAAAAGCAAAAATCGTAAAACGAACCCACTATTTTGCACGCCGGCTTTGGTGTCGTAAAAAAGCAAAGCCAAAAACGAACCCATTTTTTGGCCGATGAGGTGGGTGGAAAGAGCGATCTTGGGGCGGCGGATGAGAGGATGCGGCCTAAACCTCGCGGCGCGAAGCGGTTGGGGCAAGGTTGGGGTATCTTTCGGGTTGGGGAGGCGCGGAGTTGCGTGGTTGACTTTCTCTCTCACCCGCAGTTAGGAAGGACGACGATGTGCACAGACTGCTCGAAAACAAAGTGCTAGTGCTGCGACGCACTTGATTTGATGGGTGCGTCACGGCTGGAAAATGAACCCTCACCCTGACCCTCTCCCTTAAGAAGGGCGAGGGGAACGCGCTTCGTCTCCTCTCCCCTCGGGGGAGAGGATTAAGGTGAGGGGGGCAGCCCGTCAAATGAACTGTGGCCGTGCACTAGTGGTGACCGGGGCGGTGCGCGGGATTTTTGCCGCGATTGGTGTTGACAAGCAGGCGCGCTGCTAGCTAGGAAAGCCGCATGCAAAAACTCTTGGAGAACAGGGTGGCGGTGGTGACCGGCGCGGGGCGCGGCATCGGCGAAGCCATCGCGCGGCGTCTTGCTGGCGAAGGCGCAATACTTGCGGTGTGCGACGTGATGCTGGATAACGCGCAGCAGGTGGCCACCAGCCTGACCAAGAGTGGCACGAAGGCCGGCGCGTATGCGGTGAACGTGACCGACAGCAAGCAGGTCACGGAAGTCTGCGACAAGATCGTGGCGGACTTCGGCCGGGTGGATATTCTCGTCAATAATGCCGGTATTACGCGAGACGGACTGCTGCTGCGGATGAGCGATGAGGATTGGGACGCGGTGTTGGGCGTGAACTTGAAGGGCGCGTTCCTGTTTACCCGGACGTTGTCCCGCACGATGCTGAAACAGCGCAGCGGGGTGATTGTCAACATTGCGTCCATTGTTGGCATGGTGGGCAACGCGGGGCAGGCGAACTATTCGGCCTCGAAAGCGGGCTTGATCGGGTTTACAAAGACCGTGGCCAAGGAGTTGGCCTCGCGCGGGATTCGCTCCAACGCGGTGGCGCCGGGATTCATCCAGACGCCGATGACCGACAAGCTCAGCCCGGAAGCCAAGAAGATGCAGATGGACTTCATCGCGTTGAAGCGCTTGGGCTTGCCGGAGGACGTGGCCAACGTGGTACTGTTTCTGGCGAGCGATCTGTCCAGCTATGTGACGGGACAGGTTATCGCCGTGGATGGCGGGTTGGTGATGTGATGGCGGATTCAGGCGGAAACAAAACTTTGACAAGCGGGCAAGTTTTCGCATAAACAAACGAACGCTTTTGAAAGAGGAGGAGCAAATGGCAGATAAATCCGTAGCAGACCGTGTGAAGGAGATCATTGTCGAACAACTCGGCGTGAATCCCGATCAAGTGACGCCCGAGGCAAAGTTCATCGAAGATTTGGGTGCAGACTCCCTCGACACGGTGGAATTGGTGATGGCCTTTGAAGAGGAGTTTGGCGCGGAAATCCCCGACGAAGACGCTGAGAAGCTGCAGACCGTCGGCGACGTGGTCAAGTACATTGAGGATCGCGGCGACAAATAACCAGAACATTAGTCCCTTGGCCCTGCCCGACGCTTGGGGCCAACGGCGGGGCCGAAAAATTTTGGGGCATAAAGTGAGTTGCAATTTCACGCTTTATGCCCCAATTTTTCACGGCTTTCAGGAACCATGAGCGAACGACGGGTTGTTATCACAGGTATTGGAGTCCTCACACCTCTCGGCAGTGAGTTGGAGGTATTTTGGCAGAATCTCCTCGCGGGCAAGAGCGGCATCGCCCCGGTCACCCGATTCGACACCACAGCTTTCGACTGCAAGATCGGCGGTGAAGTCAAGGACTTCAAGGCCGAGGATTTCATGCCGATCAAGGAAACCCGCCGCACGGATCGGTTCACGCAATATGCAATCGGGGCTGCCAAGAAGGCGGTTGCGGATGCCGGTATCGACGTGGCGAAAGGTGACCCCAACCGCGTCGGCGTGCTCATCGGCTCCGGCATCGGCGGCATGGAGACCATTGAAGATCAGGTGGGAACCCTGATCCGAAGGGGCCCGGGTCGCGTCTCGCCGTTCATGATTCCCATGCTCATTGTCAACATGGCCAGCGGCTACGTGTCGATGTTGGTTGGGGCGAAGGGCCCGAACCTGGCGGTCGTTTCCGCCTGTGCGACCGCGACCCATGCGCTGGGGGAAGCGGCGCGGGCGATTGTTCACAATGACGCCGACATCATGATCGCCGGCGGCACCGAAGCGGCGATTACCCAGATGGGCTATGCCGGTTTTTGCGCCATGAAAGCTCTGAGCACGCGCAACAGCGAGCCCGAGCGCGCCAGCCGTCCGTTTGACGCGCAACGCGATGGCTTCGTCATGGGCGAGGGCGCGGGCGTCTGCATTCTCGAAGCGCTCGAGCACGCCCGCAAGCGGCACGCGAAGATTTACGCCGAAGTCGCCGGCTACGGGATCACCGGCGACGCCTACCACATGAGCGCGCCCGCTCCCGAAGGCGAAGGCGCCGCGCGGTCCATGGCGATGGCCTTGCGTCACGCCGGGCTCAACCCGGAAGATATCGATTACATTAACGCCCACGGCACCTCGACCCAGGTGGGAGACAAATGCGAAACCCAGGCGATCAAGACGGTGTTCGGCGCTTATGCGAAAAAACTCGCCGTCAGTTCCACCAAATCCATGACCGGCCATCTGCTTGGGGCGGCGGGTGCGGTGGAGACCGCGGTCTGCGCGCTGGCGATCCGCGACGGAATGATTCCGCCGACCATCAACTACGAGAATCCCGATCCCGAATGTGATCTCGACTACGTGCCCAACAAGGCCCGCCAGGCGAACGTCCGCGTCTGTATGAACAACTCCCTCGGCTTCGGCGGACACAACGCCACCCTCATCGTCAAACGCCACGAGTAATCACGGTGGATTCAATCCAAGCCGCTGCGTGCCTTTCGACTTGTGAGTGATACGCAATCCGTGCTATGAGAGGCGGAGTTGCCTTTCTCATTTCCACGTTTGAGACAGGCTTCAGGAGAGGTGAGAAATACGCACAACCTGTAGGGCTTTGTTTTGCTTCCTTGCGTTGACCGTCTTGGCGAACGGCCAGACGAATTTCTATATTCAAAGCATCCAGGAGAATGCAGACGGCGCTATCACAGTCACATGGCCGGCCGTCCCGACCTGGACGTACCACGTCATGTATGCTGATTCGCCCGGCGGAGCGTGGCAGGATCTTTCCGATGGCCAGCTGACGGCTGGCACGAACGTCTGGACGCTTTGCTATACAGACACCAACAGCGCAGCAGCCTCCCAACGGTTCTACAAGATCAGGACAACCCGGCCCAAATTGATCATGGCGTTGGTGCTGGACCGATCCGGCTCGATGAACCCAGCGACGGGGACGTCCATGGGCGGCGCGTATCTGCCAGGCGCGGTTTCGACATTCATCAGCAATTTCGACGACAACTACGACGAGGCAGCCATGGTCAGTTTTGCCACCACGGCCACTGTGGATGTACCCATGGGGCAGCCATTCAAACAGGCTATTTCGGCGGCGGTCACCAATTTGAATTGGTGCGGCGGCACTTTCGCACAGGGAGGCCTTACCAATGCGCTGGTTCAGATCAACAACGCAACTGTCCCACCGGGCCAGAATCAAGTGAAAGTGGTGGTATTCTTCACCGATGGTCTGGCGAACATGATTCAGGACACGCTGAGTTGCCCCACGTCAATAACTTGGAATTTCGGTGGTTACAGCACGGGCTCTTGGGTCGGTTTTTGGAACCCGGCTACTACTACAAAATCGTGTTCGGACCAGGACAATGCTTGCGGTAATGGCAGTAGTCCGATCGGCTGTTCCCCCTCCTGCAGCGCAACCCAGTTTCACTCGAATCAATACAACGCCATGGAGATCTTTACGCGCGCCAACGTCACCGCAGAGGCTCAGTATCGTAGTATTCAGGTTGCCAACGACATGCGAGCCAACAATATATTGGTGGAGGCGATTGGGCTCGGGAATGAAACCGACCTCGACATGAATTTCCTCTCACAAATAGCGAATGCGACCAACAGTCCCACATACGATGCAACGCAGCGGACTGGCCAAGCCATCATCGCGAACACCCCAAGTGATCTTCAAGCGGTCTTTCAGCAAATCGCCTCGAAGCTTCTCACATACTAGACGACTACTTTCAGCCGGCTTTCTGTCGTGGTGACCTTGCCCCCTGAAACTGGACAGTTTCCAAAGAGAGTCTTGGCTAATAAAGTGGCGGGAGCCACGAGGAGCCAAGATGAAACGGAAGCGATTCAGTGAAGAACAGATTATTGGGATTCTCAAGCAGGCCGAGGGCGGTTTGCCACTGCCCGAGTTGATCCGTCAGCACGGGATCTGCGAGGGGACCTACTACCGCTGGAAGAGCAAGT